>JAYZXK010000040.1:0-6470 GCA_036141415.1 Pseudomonadota bacterium | reverse complement strand
CGATTCCATCATTAAGATACCCACCATCACCAGTGCCGGAGTAGTGGCCATCAGCGGAATGATTTTCATCAGGGGTGTTAAAAATAATGCCAGCAGGAAGCAGATTCCTACCACAATAGCGGTGAGGCCGGTGCGGCCACCGGCTGAAGCGCCGGCTGCTGATTCCACGTAACTGGTTACCGGTGAGGTACCTAAAGCCGCACCGACCACACTGGCTGACGCATCAGCGGTCATCGCAGCACCAATTTTAGGCAGTTTGTCTTCTTCATTGAGCAGGTTCGCACGGCGCGATACACCAATCAGGGTACCGATGGTATCGAACATGTTGACGAACATCAGGGCAAATATCAGATCCCAGGTTTCAGCGAAATGTTCCAGCGGATACATAATATCCATGGCAAACCAGGTGTCACTGATAGGCTCGGGCATACCCACAATAGCCTCTGGTGTGGGCGTTAGCATGCCGTCTTCGGTAGGAATAATAAATCCCATCAGAGTGAGCAGAATAATCGATAATAGAATACCGCCGGTAACGTTTTTCTTCACCAGTATTACTGTAAGCAGAATCCCGGCGAGGGCGAGCATAACCGCGGGGTTAGATAAATCACCAATGGTTACAAAGGTTGCCGGGTTAGACACGATCAAACCGGCATTTTTGAGGCCGATAAACGCGATAAATAAGCCGATGCCGCATTGCACGCCAATTTTCAGCGACGGAGGAATGGCTTCGGCAATTAAGGTTCGCACCCCTGTAAGGGTTAATAATAAGAACAACACACCGTTCCAGAATACGATGCCCAGGGCGGCTTCCCAGGGAATTTCCCGGGTCATACAAATGGTAAAAGCAAAAAAGGCGTTAAGGCCCATACCCGGTGCCAGTGCAATCGGGTAGTTGGTCATAAACGCCATTAGCATGGTGCCCAAACAGGCGGCCAGCGCCGTAACCGTAATTAAGCCGGTAGCCGGCATGCCGCTTAAGCCCAGAATGCCCGGGTTGACCACCAGAATATAAGACATTGCTGCAAACGTGGTCAGGCCGGCGATCACCTCGGTTTTAATGGTGGTGCCGTGGGCCTCAAGTTTGAAAAGCCGCTCTATCAGCGATGATGACATAGTGAATCTCTTTTATGGTTTGTAATTGTTGAGTGTGTTGGCTTAGTGCAAGCAAAAAACTGACCATTTAGTCAAAGAGTTGGTCTGGTATCTGCTAGACTTTTGTATATCACAATAAACGGTTGGTACCGAACAGACCAATCTTACTATAAATCAGTTTGATGCAGGCTATTTTGGCATGGAGCCATTCAAAGATGCACCTAAATGGTGAATTTGCCTGACAACAGTGCGCGAGGGAGCCCGTTACGCGATGAGACTTATTCATTTAATTGAGCAGTTGCCAAAAACCGAATTGCACCTGCATATAGAAGGCACACTGGAGGCAGAGCTGATGTGGGCGCTGGCCGAGAAACACGGGGTGTCGTTACCCTACGATTCCGTAGAGGCCATTAGAGCAGCCTATCAGTTTGACAATCTACAGAGTTTCCTGGACCTGTATTATCAGGGCGCAGATGTGCTGCGCGACGAAGAAGACTTCTACCATCTAATGCGCAGTTATTTGCAGCATTGTCATGCCGATAACATTGTGCATACCGAAATCATGTTTGATCCGCAAACCCATACCGAGAGGGGCGTCGGATTTGATGTCTTTATGCCGGGTTTCCTGCGCGCCATTGATGAAGCGAAAGCCCAGTGGGGCATTAGCGTATACCTGATTATGTCGTTTCTGCGCCACCTCTCGGAGGCAGCCGCCATTGAAACACTGAATCACGCCCGGGAGTATTACCCGGTCATTAAGGCGGTGGGGCTCGATAGTTCGGAGCAGGGTAATCCGCCGGAAAAGTTCGTGAAGGTGTTTACCGCCGCACGCGCACTGGGCTTTAAATGTGTGGCCCATGCTGGTGAAGAAGGGCCGCCGGATTACATCTGGCAAGCTCTGGATCTGCTAAAAATAGACCGCGTCGATCACGGTGTCAGAGCCGAGGAAGACGAACAACTTATCAAGCGTTTACGCGACAGCGGCATGGCGCTAACGGTGTGTCCGCAAAGTAATATTAAGTTGTGTGTATTTGATAATATGGCGCAACACAATATTCTCGATCTGCTCGAACAGGGCTTGTGTGTAACGGTTAATTCTGACGATCCGAGTTATTTTGGTGGCTATCTGAACGACAACTACAAAGCGTTAATGACCCATCTGGCGATGAATGAAACGGCCCTGGTACAACTGGTTAAAAACAGTTTTATTGGATCATTTTTGCCGGCCGAGGAAAAGAATAAGTGGCTACGGTGTATCGATAACCTGGTGGCCAAAGCGGCTTAAGTTTTTCATTGCAGATAACAAGAAGGGGCCAAAAGGCCCCTTCTTTGTATACCTTAAGGTTGTGCAGAATTACTGCTGACCCGGTAAGGTATCCTGATACTTGTCCCAGTTTAGGACGATTTCATCAATCACGGTACTACCGACTTTATAAGCGGCTTCCAGCGATGGCAGCATGCCCGCATAGCCAGCGCCGGAGCTCTCTGCAGCGAGGTTTTCGGCAGCAGTCATGCCTGTTGGCTGCATGGTAAAGTTACTGGCTGTACGTAACACCATTACGCGTGTTTTATCGGCCAGACCGGCGTTATCCAGATAGGTCAGGGCCTGGTAACTGCCGGTATCTTCCATGCCGGAGGTCATAAAGTTGCCCTTGCCGTTGGTCCAGAATGCCGTCCAGTCGTTTGCCCAGTCGTTAAACAGTTTGCCGTGCCAGAAGGTTGATGCAGACAGGTGGTCGCCGCGTAAAACCTTGGGAGGCAATTGCGCTGCTGGCATTTCAATGTACTTGCTACGTAACGCCAGCATGGCATCGGTATCCATTAACTCGATATCTTTGGTGAGATTAAATGCCCAGTCAACTAAAGTGGTATTCAACTGAAAAACTTCGCCGTTACGTGCCACTACCTCACCATCCTGTTCAGGGTAGGGCTCATGTGCAAACAGTGGGAAGTAACCGGTTGACCAGTCTTGCGGGATTTCACGGGCATCAATCTGATGCGCCAGGTCGCCGTCAACCAGGTAATCGGTCCATACCGCAGAGCCAATTGAGCCATCCTGGGGGTCGATACCAGCGATGCCAGCAATCAGCCAGTAGGCTTTGGTTAAATCAAAGCGTGGGTCCAGTCCCAGCGCGGTAAACGCCGATGACGCGCGGGCTATCCCCATACCGGTGACCATGCCCAGCACGCCTTTTTCAGGGTTGTAGTAGAGGTCGTGGAAGCCGTGCGGGAGGGGATATTTTTCAGTCAGGCCGTAGCGCTCTTTCCAGAACTGGAATTCGCCGGGGCGATCGCCTTCGTCTTCGCCAATTTCAAACATGGCAACAACAACAGCTTTTACTTGCAGTTTTTCGGCGCTTTCAGCCGAAGTGTTTACCGCTTCTGCGGCAGTGGTTTGAACAGGATCATCCGTGCCTGGCTGACAGGCGCTCAAAGCCAGACAACTCAGCAAACTCAATAATAAATAACGCATGGTTTCTCCAGGAGGTAAAAAAACGGCATGCCGAGGCATGCCGTTAGGGTCGAACAATATGTAGTTTAGAACTTATAAGAGAACTTCACGTTGAAGTGACGTGGCAGTTCAGGTAACACAATCTGGCTACCGAATAGGTCCGGGAAGTTAGCGCGGAAGTAGCGCTCGTCTGTCAGGTTTTTCACGGTCAGGTTAACCCCGAAATTTTCGTCCTGATAAGACAGGCCCGCGTTAACCAGGGTATAAGCTGGCAGTGTAACCGCACCAGAGAAACCTGAAGAAACCGAGTCTACATCGATTACACTTAAGCTGGCCGCGTAACCATTCTGGAAGTCATAGGTACCAGTCAGTGTATAAATGTTTTCCGGCATACCGGCTTTCAGGCCTTTGGGATTGTTAGTACCCGGACCAACCAGGTTAAGACCGATAACGTTACCACCGAATACCAGTGATGGATCACTCAGGTTAACCAGATCTTCGGCACCTAAGAAACCAAACTGAGTACCGTTTTCAAGGGCTGTCAGGTTAACAACTTCAACGTTAGAGTAACCGGCAGACAGTACCAGGTTTTCGTTCACTACCCAACGCAGTTCAAATTCCAGACCTTCGTTATTGGTGGTGTTGTTAGTAACAGTGTTCTGCGTGTTAAAGTCGGTACGTTCCTGTTCGAAGATTGACAGAGCAAAGTACAGTGACTCTTCCAGGAATGAACCTTTCACACCGTATTCAATCAGCTCAGAAGTATCGAATGCACCACTGCCATCAGCGTTACCTAACTGACCAATGTTGATTTCAGCACCCTGACCAGCCACCAGCGTGGCCTGCTCAGCCATAGTGATGTAAGGGATCAGACCAATTGGTGTGGTGTAGGAGATACTGGCGTTCCAGGATACACCATCAACGGTTTCGTCCAGTGTGATTGGTGTAGTAACATCAGCGTCTTCACGTGCGCCCGGTAACAGTAAATCCTGGCGAGACGTGGTTTCGATATCGATGGTGTCGTAGCGAGCACCTAACACGATGTTCAGACCCCAGTCCCAGGTTAGGTCAGTCATGGCTGCAAAACCCAGATCCAGATAATCACCCTGGTCATAGTTGTCGTAGTTCATGCCAGAACGGGTTGCCAGTAAACGACGGTCCAGAGCGCTTGACGGCATAGTCAGGTCACGGCGGTTAAAGTACTCGTAAGTAAAGTCGTCGCCATGTAAGAAGTCGGTATAACGGATTGACGGTGAAATCTGGAACTGTGCGAACAGTGAGCCTGTCTCCACATCCGTTGAGAATACCACTTTATCTTCAACAACCCAGCTGTCGTGGAACTGCGAGAAACCGTAAGCGTTTTCGTTGATATTGTCGTAGGCATCGTAGAACAACTGGTTTTTGATTTCCCAGTCGCCTGCGTAATAGATGACATCGAAGTAAAGTGTAGTGGCTTTGTTGCCTAACTGGTCATCTGGCGCAACCAGCGTTTGGTTACCTTTCAGTGTGGTAGTGCCTACGTTTTCCAGGTTCATCAGAGGCAGCGCGTCTGCATCAGTAAACGATGCGGCTGGTACGTAGAAGAAACCAGCACCGGCAAGGTTAACTGCACCGTATTCTTCGTGCGAGATAGAACCATCACCATCGGTATCCAGTGGTTGCGCAGTACCGGTAATGTAGGTGCCATAATCGACAAATTCTTGCGTCAGGCGGTTCCAACCTGCTACCTGGTTACCCTGATAGTTGTGGTACATAACACCAAATTCAACTCTCAGGTTGTCAGTCAGGTCGATGTTGAATGATGCCTGAATGATTGACTGGTCGGTATCGGTGTTGTCGTAGTAAGAACCTGAGTTCTCAACTTCACCATATACGTAATAACCCATTTCCTTGCCACCAATGCTGGCAGGACCACCGACTTCAGCGGTAATAATACTCTTATCCCAGGTGCCATGGGTGTAAGAAAGCGCGCCGGTAGGCGTGTCCAGGTACTGACCTGAAGAAGCACGCGCAGATTTAGGGTTAAAGTTCAGGTAGCCACCAATTTTTGATGGGCCATAAATGGGTGATGCCGGGCCGCGTACGATATCGATACGGCTTGAAGCCCCAATTGGCGTTGGGTAGTTACCCGGGTTGTCCAGGCGTTTCATACCACGGAAGTAGGCCTCACCAGGATTACCACGGATATCAAGTGAGCCCGCTACGCCGAAGAACGATTGGGTAAACGTACCAGGTGCAAATGCAACCAGTTCGTCGATATCTGATACGTTGAAACGCTCCATTTGCTCGTCACTGATTGTTGATGCTGAGCGAGGCGTTTCTAAAATAGATTTTCCAAATCCGAAAACGGCTTCAACGTCCTGTCCAGGCAAGCTGCCTAGTGAGCCTTTGACTTCGATCTTTTCGATCTCTGCGTCACTGGGTGTTTCCTGTGCGAAACCCGCTACAGGGGCGAGAAGCAATAACCCGGTCGTGACGGCACGCGCGATAGGCGCCACACTGAAGTTAGTGGTTTTCATGGTGTTCCTCGAGTATAAGAGTTCTTGTGAGTAATAAACGTTCTAGCTTTACGGCTGCGGTGTTGCAGATTTGATGCCAGAATCCTGTCCATGTGGTCAGGATTTGAGTTATGTGTAAGTGATTGATATTTTGGAATAAAAAATCAATGGCAAAGAATGGGATTGTAAGCGAAATGTTAAAGCTTCTAATATCCATGCCTGAATGCACCAATGCGGTGAGGCGCGGATTCTAAATGCACCATAAACGTAAGACCAGTGTTTAGTTCTTCAACAGTGTCATTATTTCTTTACGATTTAAGACTGGAAGGTGAGGGCTAATGCCCTGATACTGCTCGGCGCAGCATCAGGGTTAACCTGTGTTTCTTTCCTATTCAGTGGTTGCAGGCGTAGGTGCCGAGGCCTGATTT
>JAYZXK010000039.1:0-6786 GCA_036141415.1 Pseudomonadota bacterium | reverse complement strand
CAACAAAGGCAACTCGTTCTGCGGTTTACAGCCACACCCGCATTTAACCATCAAAACCCTGCGAGCCAGCAGTGTATGGCTGGCAGTGCCCGAATTAAAGCGCTATATGCAAAGCCATCCCGGTGAAATTGTTCTGGCAGTGGACGATCAGTATATCCAGGCCGCCTCCATGGCTAACCTGCTGTCGGGCTTACGCGGCAATGTTGCCGGATTAATACATAATACTAACTGGGATACAACGCCTCGACTGCGTTCCGGTTTGATGCGTTTACTTTATGGTTACACTTCGGGTGTGATCACCGAATCGGCGGATACCGGCAGAACGCTTGAGATCATGTGCCGGTTACCGAAAGCCCGAATCAAAATGCTAACCCAACCCTGCCGTCAGGATGTGGCTATCAGCGGCTGTATTGAGCTGCTTACTGAATGGCAATGCTGCGGTGTGTGTAGCGTCAATTCCGGCCGCTACTTAAGTGCTTAACCTCTGGTGTTATTTCTGGCAGACTGGCTAACAGGCTTTAATTAATCCAGATGTGAGTAGATGGAACGACCGCTGTTAAAACATATTCGCAACCATGAAGCGTTGTTTTTGGAAATTGCCCGTTTGCGAGACCTTGCTATTGAGCAGTCAGGCCTCGGCAACTATGAATTCAGTAAAACTCCCAAATTTATTAGCGAAACCGGCGAACGATTTACCATCGAACCGGAGCGCAGCATCATATTGCCAGACTACCATCTGTTTAAAGGATTAAAACACGCCTTAACTGAGCATGTGCCAGGACTTACCATTGTTGAGCATAGTGACTGCGGATACCGTTACCCTACCGCCGCACTGGCCGGCTTGGATGCCCCGTTTATTAAACGATTACGCTCGGAGTATTTTCACCGGGTGGATGAAGACCGCAGTATTTGCCGCCCGGTCAACCTTTCTTACGGTATTAAGAGTCGGGGCAAGGCCGATAATCGCCTGGAATACGAAGTCTGGGTACCAGAAAGCCAGTTAGAGGCCGATCCCCTGCCACTGCTGGTGGAAAAGTACGGTGAAGATCTGCCCCATGAAGTGCGCCACTTTGCTCAGCAGAGGCCCATGATTTACGGCTGGATGGGGGTTAAACGGGCGGCCTTTGAGGCGCTCTACCGTAACCCCGAGGTGATGGGCGACCTGGTGATTTGTATTGGCCTGTCGGTAGACGCTTATAACATCGGCGCGCGGCCGGACCTTTCCTTCTCGCCCGCGGTGGAAAGCTCCATTGCGGCCAGTAATGCCGAATTTGAGTGGGAAGTCATGGGTTACTACGCGCCAGGTGACGCGCACTATACGCACGACGAGTTATGGGCGGCGATCAATCACTCACTGGAAGCCATTGGCAAACCCATTAGCGAACTTTACGCTAACGACATTATGCCGATTATGGAAAGTAAAACGGAACGTATTCTGAGCACGGTTTATGGCCAGGGCATTACCACCGATGAAATTCGCGAGCTGAATTTGCGCCCGCAGGAGTTTTTGCAAACCAGCAGTGAACGCCGGGTAAAACCGCAGGATCCCAATCGTAAGGTAAATTTCCTCGGCCGTCTTAACCGGTTATTTTATCAGCCGGAGCATCAGTTGCCGGCGATTGAATCATTGCATGATCTCATTGCGTATTCGCGCTAAGCTTGCACAATAAACTCATATTGCACGGAAATTTGCACACATCATGCATGATATTGATGATTACGATAAACAGATCTTAAAACTCCTGCGCCAGAATGGCCGCCTGACTAATCAGGAGTTAGGCGAGCTGGTGGGCCTTTCTGCTTCGCAAATCTCCCGCCGCCGAATTCACCTTGAGCAGCAAAAATACATTATTGGTTACAGCGCCCGCATCTCACCGGCCGCGCTGAATCTGGATATATCATCGGTACTGGAAATTACCCTTGCCGAAGCCTCGCCCGAGGCTGTTACGGCCTTTTATGAGCTGGTAAAAAACACCCCTGCTATTCTGGACATGTATAAAACAACCGGAAATGCCGACTTTATTCTTAAAGTGGCTGTGGCGGAGTTAAGTGACTTATCGGCGCTGATCAGCGACCTGGCGGCACACAAAACGGTGGGACATATCCGCACCGCGGTGGTGTTGGAACGCCTTAAGGAAGATGGCGTTTGGTTGTAATACCGAAAAAATAACTCTTTTACGCACAGCTTGCGCAATATTAATAAAATATACGCACAATTTAATTTAATTGTGCTATATTTCTCACGGTTTAGTTTTTAGTCATCCCGTGGGTAAAGTAATGAGCGAAGCAGCAATCAGCCAGCCGAAGTCCATTCGGCACAGTTGGGTGGAAGATGTTCTGGCCCTAATCACCGGTACCATTTTGGTTTCTTTTGGGGCTATATTATTACGTGAAGTTGGCGCGCTTACCGGCAGTACCGCAGGGATGGCGTTTTTGATTGATTACCTGTCGCCCATGACCTTTGGCGTAGCCTTCTTTTTAGTAAATATTCCGTTTTATATTCTGGCGTTAAAGAAAATGGGTGTGGTCTTTACCCTTAAGACCTTTGCTACCGTCTCTTTGGTCTCGCTGTTTACTCATATTCACCCGGCGTTTATTCAGTTTGGTGAGCTGGATTTATTTTACTCAACCCTGTTTGGCAATCTGCTCATGGGCACCGGCTTTGTGGTATTGTTCCGCCATGGTGCCAGCCTGGGTGGCGTAACCATACTGGCGCTCTACATTCAGGATAAAACCGGCTTCCGCGCCGGGTACCTGCAAATGGGGGTTGATGTGCTGGTGGTGTGTGCGGCGTTCTTTGTAGTGAGCATTCCGGCACTGATCGCTTCTGTACTGGGCGCGGTGGTACTGAATATTCTGATAGCATTTAACCACCGTAAAGACCGTTATTTAGCTTAAACTGGCCAATAGATTAATAAAAAACTGCTCCCAAGAGACAGTCACTCTAAGGAATAATTATGTTTGAACATGTCGATGCCTATGCCGGCGACCCGATTTTCTCGCTGGTTGAACAATTCATGAAAGATCCCCGTGAGGACAAAGTGAATCTCACCATCGGGTTTTATTTTGATGAAGACGGCAAAGTGCCAAACTTTAGCAGTGTTGATAAGGCCAAAGTCTGGGCGTCAGATAACCCTCCGGCATCGCCCGTTTACCTGCCGATGGACGGCTTACCTGATTACCGTGTAGCAGTAAAATCGCTGGCCTTTGGTGATGCACTGCCATTAGTGGACAGTCGCTTGGCCTCAACCCAAAGCCTGGGCGGTTCCGGCGCGCTTAAAGTAGGCGCTGATTTACTCAAGCGTTATTTTCCCGACTCAGAGCTCTGGGTGAGTGACCCGACCTGGGAAAACCATCACTCTATATTCAAAGGCGCGGGCGTGAAGGTAAATACCTATCGCTACTACAACCCGCAAACCAAAATGCTTGATTTCAGCGGCATGCTGGAAGATTTAAATCAACTGCCGGAAAAAGCCATTGTACTGCTGCACCCGTGTTGCCATAACCCATCGGGTATCGACTTAACCAACGAGCAATGGCAACAGGTTGTGGACGTGGTTAAACAGCGTAACCTGCTGGCCTTTTTCGATATGGCTTATCAGGGTTTCGGGTTTGGTTTAAACGAAGATACTCAGGCCATCAAACTGATGGCGCAGTCAGGTCAGCCGTTCCTGTTAGCGCAGTCATTCTCGAAAATCTTCTCACTTTACAGTGAGCGTGTAGGGGCGTTGTATGTGGTGTGTGAGTCACCGGAAACCGCCGACACCATTCAGGGGCAGCTTAAATTTACCGTCCGGACAAACTACTCTACGCCACCGTCTTTCGGCGCACGCCTGGTTAACCACGTTCTGTCGAGCGATGCACTGACCGATGAGTGGAAAACCGAATTGGAAGTTATGCGCGAGCGCATGCACACCATGCGTCAGCAACTTGTAGCCAAGCTTGGCGAGCTGCGCCCGGATGTGGACTTCAGCTATCTGGCTGCGCAGGTGGGAATGTTCAGTTACACCGGCTTCAGCCCGGAGCAAATTAAACGCCTGAAAGACGAGTTTGGAGTTTATCTGATTGCTAGCGGCCGCATGTGTGTAGCCGGCCTGAACACCCGCAATCTTGATGCGACAGCAAAGGCGTTTGCTGCAGTGTGTTAGAAAGGAGCAGGGCTTTGCAATAACGTAAAGCCCTCCCTCCTTTTAATACTTTTAATAATGAGACAGTCACTCGCTAGACTCAGGTTCAGTTGGATTTTTTCTTAATGTCAGCACAATAAACACACTACTTTTCTAGATTAGTGAAACATTGTGCCCAGACCCCGTAAAAGCCTTATCAACCTGTCAGATACTCCTTACTACCATTGCGTTTCCCGCTGTGTTCGACGAGCGTATTTATGTGGTGAAGATAATCAGACAGGAAGAAGCTACGAGCATCGCCGACAATGGGTAGAAGACCGACTCCTGTTTTTGGCAGAGGTGTTTTGTGTTGACGTGTGCGCCTATGCAGTAATGAGCAACCACACCCATGTTGTCTTACGCATCAATAAACAAAAAGCCGACTCGTTAAGTGTTAAAGATATCATCAGGCGGTGGCATCGGCTTTACAAAGGCATGTTGTTGTCTCAACGCTATATTGACGACGCTGAATCGGCTACGTTGTCCAAGGCGGAAATTGAAATGGTACATAGCCTGGCTGAAATTTACCGTAAGCGACTGTACGATATCAGTTGGTTTATGCGTTTGCTTAATGAATACATCGCCCGCAGGGCCAATAAAGAAGATGAGTGTACAGGTCATTTCTGGGAGGGGCGGTTTAAGTCGCAGGCACTCCTTGATGAAGCATCGTTAGCCGCTTGCATGACGTATGTTGACTTGAATCCAGTACGGGCCTGTTTAGCTAATACACCAGAAGAATCAAGCCACACCAGTATTCAAAAACGAATCAATGCGGCCAAATCGAATCGACAACCTGCTCAATTACTTCCATTTGCAGGAAACCCTAGCAACACAATGCCTGACGGCTTGCCTTTTAAGCTACAGGACTATATTGAACTGGTGGAACTGTCAGGAAGTCATATACAACCCAATAAGAAAGGCAAGATAGATGATTCAGCTTCACCCATTCTGACCCGGGTTGGACTCGAGCACAGTGATTGGAATGAGATGGTAACAGGCATTGAGACTACCTTTAAATCATCGGTAAGCTTTGAAAAATTTATCCGGCAACGCCAGAAATATACGGACTGCGCTTAGAGCTTTCCTTGCCTTCTAAGTCAAACTAAATTACTACATCAACACCATTTCGTTCCATATCGCCAGACGTTTAGCGAAAAGTGACTGGCAGACATTCAGCAGACTTCCCCCACCGAATTTGAAAGATCAAATGCTTTAATTTCACTCTCTGAAATATAAAAAACGCAGAAAAAACCGCCTGATTCATAGAACTGAAGTTACATAACCTTGAGTATTTAAAGAGTGCCTGTCCATGTCGAAAAAGCCCTTATCGCTGGTAAGCGGTAACGACTTTTCCTTTATTATTAAGCATTTCCAAGGCGTTACCGTTTATCCGGTCACGGCGTTTGGTGTTTGCGCCATTGTCCCATTTCACAAGCAAGACATCGTCTTCAACGGTCCAGGTGCCTGTCCTAACTTCTGAGGCGGTACTTTGCTGATCCATCAGCGCCTTTTCTACTGCTGCTTCCGGGCCCATATACATCTGGCCGCTGTTTATAAAGAGGTGGGTAAACCGGCTGTTAACCATTTTGCCGTCAACGGGTAGGGGGATGCTTTCACCGTACCAGTAGCCAAATAAGCCAGAATCCAGATTGTTAGTCTGGTGCTCGTCTGCGTGTGACTGTCCTGTTAAGCTAGCGTGTGACTGTCCTGTTAAGCTATTAAGCTTACTATCTGTGTGTGACTGTCCAGTTAAGCTAAAGCTCAGACAAGCTGCTAGCATTAATACAGATAAAAGATATTTCATGGTGACTTCCTGATCGTCGATTCCTTGTGTTGAGTATTAATTAAACAGTAAATACGTGCGATAAGCTACCGGTAAGTAAACCTCCGCTATCTGGTAGCGATTGCAAATGTACCGCCGCGCGGGCATGATGAATTGAAGCTCACTCACAGGGAGAGTTGCTATGGCAGAATATCGCTACACACTCGGCCAGCTCACGTATCGGTTTAAGGATTTAGCCGAGGTGATGGCAAAATCCTCACCACTGCGCTCCGGCGACCAACTGGCCGGTGTGGCTGCGGCCACTGCGGAAGAACGCGTGGTAGCGCAAATGGTCCTGGCCGAACTTCCCCTGAGCACCTTTTTAAACGAAACCGTTATTCCCTACGAGCAAGATGAAGTAACGCGACTGATCATTGATACCCATGACGCCGAAGCGTTTGCTCCGGTGGCCGGTTTAACCGTGGGTGAGTTACGCAATTGGTTATTGCTTGAGTCCACCGATGCCACTGTGTTGCAGGATGTGTGTCTGGGCCTGACCCCGGAGATGGTAGCCGCGGTGAGCAAAATTATGCGCAATCAGGATCTGATTCTGGTGGCCCGAAAATGTGAGGTGATCACCGCATTTCGCAACACCATTGGCGTGCCTGACCATTTTTCTACCCGCTTACAACCCAATCACCCCACTGATGACTTAAACGGAATCGCGGCATCAATTTTTGATGGTCTGATGTACGGAAGTGGTGATGCGGTAATTGGCATTAACCCGGCAACCGACAATGTGGCGCAAACCATAAAGCTGCTCAACATGCTCGATGAACTGATCAATCAGTACGACAT
>JAYZXK010000038.1:0-5962 GCA_036141415.1 Pseudomonadota bacterium | reverse complement strand
AATCATTATCATTTATATCTTTATTTACATCAACCCTGCATTAAGATTAACCCAAAGAATAACCGCCGAAGGTTGTATTGTAGCTAAACTGGTTACTCCAGGCGGTTGGAGTTAAGCTTTTGAAATAGAATGAGTAAATAGAATGTTGCAGTATGGCTGGCTGCATCGGGACGGTTCAAAGATTGCGATACATTGTGTATCTCAGTTATTAAACGATGCCCTGTAGCGACTCTGGCATCAATGTATTCTACAACTCACCACCTTATGGTGGTGAGCAACGTCAAACACTAAAGGTACTTTTTATTGTGCGCCTTATAAGTGCCAGGAGTGGATCACTCCTGATTATCAAACGCCAACGCCAGTGCCTCGGCCACGCGAATGCCGTCGATACCTGCCGACCAGATGCCACCAGCGTAACCTGCCCCCTCGCCTGCCGGATACAGGCCTTTAACATTTACGCTTTGATAGTTTTTATCCCGTTTAATGCATACCGGTGATGAGGTGCGGGTTTCTACACCGGTGAGGGTGCCATCGGCTTTAGCGAAGCCTTTAATCTGGCGGTCGAACGCCGGGATCGCCTCACGAATAGCCTGGGTGACATAATCCGGCACCACTTTGCTCAGGTCGGTTAAAGTAACGCCTGGTGTATAGGATGGGGTAACTTCGCCCAACTCCGCGCTGGGTTTGCCAGCCAGGAAATCGCCGATTAACTGCCCGGGGGCGTTGTAATTCTCACCACCGGCCTTAAACGCCAGTTCCTCAAGACGACGCTGTAATTCAATGCCTGCCAGTGGGTGGCCAGGATAATCCTGTTCCGGCGTGATCCCCACTACAATAGCGCTGTTCGCGTTGCGCTCGTGCCGGGAATACTGACTCATACCATTGGTGACCACGCGGCCGGGCTCTGAAGCTGCCGCTACCACCGTACCGCCGGGGCACATACAGAAGCTGTAAACGGTGCGGCCATTTTTGCAGTGATGCACCAGTTTGTAATCTGCCGCGCCCAGAATAGGGTTACCGGCATTATCACCAAACCGGCAACGGTCAATCATGCTCTGCTCGTGTTCAATGCGAAAGCCAATGGAAAATGGCTTGGCTTCAATGTACACGCCCTGCTCATACAGGCTCTGAAAAGTATCCCGGGCGCTGTGCCCCAGAGCCAGAATGACCTGTTTACATGCCAGATATTCGCCGTCGGATAAATGCAGCCCTTTCACGGTGTACTGGCCGTCCTGTTCGTCCAGATCGAGTTTTTCGACCCGGGTAGAGAAGCGAATTTCGCCGCCCAAATCGATAATCTGCTGGCGCATTTTCTCTACCATGCTCACCAGTTTGAACGTGCCGATATGCGGTTTGCTAACATATAAAATTTCTTCCGGCGCGCCGGCCTCAACAAACTCATGCAGTACTTTGCGGCCATAATGTTTGCGGTCTTTCACCTGACTGTACAGCTTACCGTCTGAAAACGTACCAGCGCCGCCTTCACCAAACTGCACGTTAGATTCCGGGTTAAGCGGCTGCTTGCGCCAGAAGCCGAAGGTATCTTTAGTGCGCTCGCGCACGGCTTTACCACGCTCCAGCACGATCGGTTTAAACCCCATCTGGGCCAGAATCAGCGCCGCAAAAATTCCGCACGGGCCAAGGCCTACCACAACCGGGCGGTGCGTCAGGTTTTCCGGGGCCTGGGCAACAAATTTGTAAGTCATGTCAGGGGTGACACGAACCTGGGTGTTCTTAGCAAACTTAGCCAGCAAATCCGCCTCACCGTTTACCTCTGCGTCCACCGTGTAGATCAGCTGAATATCCCGGTTATTGCGCGCATCGTAACCACGTTTAAACACGTTAATGTTTAACAGGTCATCGGCGGCAATCGCCAGTTTACTGACAATCGCTGCAGCCAGTGCTGAGTCGTCGTGATCGAGGGGAAGTTTTATATCGGTTAAACGCAACATGAGGGAGGATCCTGGTTCGCCGGACAGCCTATCTGTCAGAGCGGCTATAGTTTAATGCAGTTGCTGGCAATCCGGTAGCCATTGTGGCCATTTGTCTTTCGATCAGGTTACAGAACCCTTATAATTACAACCAAATTGATTCACGCGCCAACCTATCATGACCTTTGTAGTGACCGACAACTGCGTAAAATGCAAATATACCGACTGTGTGGCCGTGTGCCCGGTAGACGCCTTTTTTGAGGGGCCAAACTTTCTGGCCATCGATCCGGCTATCTGCATTGATTGCGCGCTGTGCGTGCCGGAATGTCCGGCCGAGGCCATTATTCAGGATACCGAGTTAACCGCAGAGCAAAAGCCCTATCTGGCCATTAACGCTGAGCTCAGTCAGCAGTGGCCAAACATTACTGAAGTGATTGCGCCGCCTGACGATGCTGACAGCTGGAATGGCGTGCCGGATAAGCTGCCGTTACTGGAACGCTAAACGCCAGCGGGTTGGCTACTGGCCCTTAAAGCCGGTCGCTACTAAATAAACTTCCCGGGAACGGGGGCGGGATGCCGCAGGTTTTCTCACTACCACCTTGTTAAAGGAAGAACGAACGTCTTTGACGTACTCGTCGTAACCCACGCCCTGAAACACTTTCGCACAAAAACTACCGCCGGGTTGTAATACGTTTCTGGCCATGTCGAGTGCCAGTTCAACCAGATACATTGAGGCATACTGATCGGTGGTTTTTACACCACTTTGATTAGGCGCCATATCTGATACCACCACATCCACCTGATCATCGCCAAGCACCTGCAGAATTTGGTCGTATACCGCCTCGTCGGTGAAGTCCCCCTGAATAAAGTCTACCCCGATAATGCTGTCCATGGGCAGAATATCCGATGCAATCACCCGCCCGTTCTCACCTACTACGGGCGCAACAATTTGTGACCAGCCGCCCGGCGCAGAGCCGAGATCCATGACCACGCTGCCGGGGCCAAACAGTTTGTCTTTTTCGTTGATTTCAATCAGCTTGTAACTGGCTCGGGAACGATACCCATCAGCTTGCGCCTTTTTCACATACGGGTCGTTAACGTGTTCTTCCATCCATTTTTTACTGGTTTTTGAGCGGGCCATATCTACTCTGCTGTGACTGGTGGGGAAATCGGCGTTTATTGTAATCATGCCCAGGCTATTTGCAAATCCGGCAACGTTAACAAACTTCGCCGGGCAGCCTGACTTCATGGGTATTACAAGCTACAATGCTCTCTATCTTAGCACGCGCCTTGAAGAGCGCCTATTGCACCTTATCGATCCGGAACTGCCTGCACCATGAAATTAGACGACGTAAAAAAACTGCATCAGAAAAAGTATCGCTCGCAGTTTGGCTATTATCTGGTGGAAGGTGAGCATCTGATTCAGGAGTTGCAACGCTCGCCGCTGATGGCGCTGCCTGTTACGGTATACGTTACCGATGCCTGGCAATCAAAGGGCGTGCCCCTGGACGATCGCTTTGAGGTCGTATCGGTAACCGATCGCCAGATGGCATCCCTCAGTGATACCAAAACACCCCAGGGCGTTATAGCCAGAGTACCGCTTCCTGCCAATAATGTTGATGCACCAGTGGCAGCTAACGAGCGCTGTATTTACCTGCATGAAATTCAGGATCCTGGCAATCTGGGCACCATTTTACGCTCGCTGGCCTGGTTTGGTGATTTTCGGCTATTGCTAAGCCCTAACAGTGTCGACCCGTTTAACTCCAAGGCAGTTCGCGCCAGTATGGGCGCCATCTTTCATCTGCCAGTTGAGCTGGACGTTTCGTTAAGCCAGCTGCAGGCCCGCTTTGAAAAATTTGCCTACCTTGACCTTAACGGGGCTCCAATAACAGATAAACAGTTTGGTAATTACTCGTGCTACCTGTTTGGCAATGAAGCGAGGGGCGTACCTGCCCAGGCGCTATCAGATACAAATGCCGACGCATTTACCATTGCCGGTAACGGCACCATTGAATCATTGAATCTGGCCAGTGCCGTGGGGATCTGCGCCTTTCAGCTGGCGCAAGCCGCAAAGTAAGACGGCTGAATATTTGCGGGAGAGGCCCTGCTAGCGCCGGTTTTTCTTCATCCGGCGGCTCTGCTCCTGACGCTTTTCTTCGCGCTTTTCTTTACGTGCCACTTTATCGGGGGTTAGCGAGCCTTCTTTGAATTTCTGTTTGCGTTTGGCTTTGTCGGCCGCTTTTTTCTCGGCAGCGGCGGCCATCTCGATTTTTTCCTGCTCAATCATTTCAGGCGTTTCCAGAGTCAGCCGCCCCAACTTGCCTGCCTGCAATTCGTTTAACAGGATTTCGCAGATCTTATGCAGATTAACCCGACCACCGGCCATTTTAGCGCCTCGGGTTTTGGCCGCAGCTTCTAAAAACTCAAGCTCAGTATCGGGCAACTCATCCAGCTTGTAGCGTTCTTTCATTGCCTCCGGATAGGCTTTAATTAAATAGTCGGCAGCATAAAAACCTACATCATCGTATTCCATAGCGGTATTTTTTACCGCGCCGGATGATGCCAGCCGGTAGATAGAATTGGGATTTTCCAGCTTTGGCCACAACACGCCCGGCGTATCATAGAGCACAATCCCGCCGCCTAAGTTAATGCGCTGCTGCGATTTGGTTACCGCTGGTTCGTTACCCGTTTTGGCAATTACCCGATCAGCCAGAATGTTAATCAGCGTAGATTTACCCACGTTGGGGATCCCGGTGATCATGGCATTGATTGATTTCACCGACGCATGTTTTTGAGCACAAATGGTCTGGACTAATTTTATAATCTGCTTGCTGTTAGCCGGGTTGTCGGTAGTGGTGGTGATAGTTTTGACGCCGCGCTCACTTTCCAGATAAGCCTGCCACCGGGCGGTCAGCTCCGGGTCCGCTAAATCATACTTATTGAGGATTTTAAGAACGGGTTTATCCCCTCTGATTTTAGCAATTTCCGGGTTTTCGCTGGAATACGGGATCCGCGCATCGAGTACTTCTATCAGGATATCAACCTGACTTATCGATTCTTTTATTTCTTTGAGGGCTTTGTGCATATGCCCCGGAAACCATTGTAAGGCCACTACGTTTGTCCTGTTATCGCTACGTTGTGCGCAAGTTTACTGTAATTAATACCAATCCGCATAGAAGTTTGCCCACTCAGCAAGACTGGCAGGTTTTGTGGCTAGGCTTGGTTGCACAGGTTTGGTGTTTCCAAATCAAGCAAGCGTAACAACGCCAGAAAGCCTGCCAGCTCGCCCTCAGGGAATTGCCCGAAGGGAGTGGCCAAAACGACTTACATCTGTGTTGCGCCCTCTGGACATAGAATGACTATGCCACAGAGAACGCGTCGTGATCTAAGTCGTTTTCGACTAGCCCTCAGAGATCACTCTGAGAGGGTAAACTCCTATGTGGATTGGTATAAGACTGAAATGGGATTTATTGCAGGCACAGCGTTGGTATTCAGCCCGTCTGAAACTTAACCGAACGGGCAATGTTATTCCTATTGCTGGCAAAACGGCGGCGATTGACTAGGCGTCGCTTTGTCTTTCAAGCTCTATGGCATACTCCACCAGTTCGGCATTGGAGAGGTTGCCATCATAGCTGTCTTTATCCTGAGCGAGAATTTTATCGATGAATTTCTCAACTATCTGTTGATGACCTTCATCCAGCAGGCGGTATTTTGTGAGGAGCCTTGTCTCTGCATCATTCATATCCAAGTTGTTATTCCTCTTTCGTAGTTATGTACAACCCGTTTGTTAGCTGGCAGCGCGGTTAATGGTGACACAATCCCAGACAACAAGCATTACTGTGTATAGTAGACAGCCAGCGCAATAATTGCCAATCTGCGCCGCCCTGCCTGTAGCCATCGCGCTAAAATGGCTTACCGCGTATTCACATGCCAGGAACTCAATTACAAAATGATACAGAGAAAAGGTTTGCGGCCATGAGGACTTTGCGTACCATTGGCCTGCATTTAATAACAACGAGCAGATTACCGGC
>JAYZXK010000037.1:0-6506 GCA_036141415.1 Pseudomonadota bacterium | reverse complement strand
TGGCAACAAGTTACGAATTTCCATGTCGAGCAGTTCTCACATGACGTGGATGAGTTATATCTGTCCGGATTTTCCACCGGCACTAATCTGGCCGTTGTAGCTGCAAGTCAGCGTGATGACATTGCCGGGTTATTGCTGTTTTCGCCGGCTTTTGAATCCCGCTTCGCGGTAACCTGGCTGGCGCCGTATTTAACCGGAGTCTTCAGCTGGCCCAATGTAGAACCTGAAGATAACCCGACACGGTATAATTCCATGGCCATGCAGGGCTTTGCCGCTTATCAGAAAAGCGTTGATGCGGTTCAGGCGTCATTAAAACAGCAACCGGTTTTTGCACCTGCGTTACTGGTGGTGCCAGAAGGCGACAGTGTGGTTGATGTGAATACAGTAGCAGAGCTTTACGCAGCACATTTTCGTCACCCGACGAGTCAGTTTATGTGGCTGGGTGAAAAAGAAGATGCGCCAACTGATAGCCAGGTGTTTAGCATGAAAATACCGGCGCAGCGGATCGGTGCAGCCTCACATATGAGTGTGCTGTTTAGTGCAGATAATCCACTTTATGGAACCGATGGCAAACTCAGGATATGTGATAACGGTCAGGGCAGCAGTAAAACCAAGCGCTGTGAAGCGGGTGAGGAGGTCTGGTACGGCCCCTGGGGCTTAACCGAGGAAGGTAAGGTGTTTGCCCGTCTTACTTACAATCCTTACTTTGACACCATGATGGGGGCGATTGAACAGCTGCTGGAAATTGACCCACAAAAGGTGGTAAAGGAGTAATTAATCACTGCAGTATGAGTTGATCAATTGCCCGATTGGTTTATTTGTTGAAGCATGTAAATTGACCGGGATGATTTCTGGTTATTAACGGACATTAACGAGATACTCGGCGGCTAGGGCCTGCGTCATAAGTCATACAGAATTTGAAAAACGAGTGTAGACCCGAACATTAGAGTTGGAATGATAAATAATCCCCAAGGGTATATTATGTATTTATCAGCTCAGAAATTGCAGTGGAATCATGTGAAATCACTTTATACTTCGATATTACTATTAATTTGCTTTTCATCGAGTGCTTCTGAACTAGAGCTACTCACTGAGGACTTTCCTCCTTACAATTTTATAGACCAAGATAAAATTGTTGGTATTAACACTGATATATTATCCAGCACATGCAATATCGCAGACATAAAGTGCAAGTTTCGCCTAATGCCTTGGAATAGGGCATATAAGGCTGCGTACTCAACACGGAACAAAGGTATATTTTCTACTTCAAGGACAGCCGAGCGTGAAAATAGTTTTTTTTGGGTTGGTCCTTTGGTTTCTAGCAATGCATGTTTTTACAGGCTTAGGGACAGAATAGATATTGTCGCTAGCACGGCTGATTCATTAAAAAAGTTCACAGTTGGCATTCCTAGAGGTGATATATATGAAAGTGTCCTGCAAAAAATGGGCTTTCAAGAAGAAAAGAATTATCTCACATACTCGAAAAAGCATGACGATACCAAGATGTTCAAACATCGTAAGCTAGATTTAATCATCGGATCGTCACTTACACTCGCTTCACAATTGTCTGCCGTAGGCCTAAAGCCAGAAGACGTTGTTCCTGTTTTCGAATTAGACGATGAGTCTTTAGTAGGCAATTACCTTGCTCTGAGTAAAGAAACTCCATCTGTAATGGTGACTAAGCTTCAAAATGCTCTGGATCTTTTAAAGATAAATGGAGAAATCGAATCGATTGTCACTCGGTATGCTGGTATGACGGAAATTTCAGGTGATCCCTTACCAATACATTTAGAACGCTGTGTAAATGGTAAGGCAAATTACTAGTGATTTCTTAGTAAATGATTTTCCCCCCTAGGCAACCCTTTTGAAGTAAAGCCTTTAATCGACTAATTAATTTAGTAATACAGATAGCGCCTCGAAATACCGCACATTGTCTTTAGATGACGCTCCCAATCAGTCCGTCTGACGTCCGCATCGCTCATAGCTTTCGTGGACAGTATGTTACAAATTTGTCCGCCGCAATAAAAACAGCCCGCATTAAGCGGGCTGGTTAATCGGTAACAAAAGGGCTTTATACCTCGGCTGCGGCCAGTTCATCCTCTAGCTGTCTTGTTTCATCGGCTCTGGGTTTGGTAAAGCGGGCAAGACCAAGGTAGATAACCGGCGTTAGGTAAAGGGTAAAGATAACCGCGATACCAAGCCCACCAAAGACAACCCAACCAATGGCGTTACGGGCTTCCGCGCCGGCACCGCTGGATAGGATGAGCGGTAAGCCACCTAAAATCGTGGAAACCAGCGTCATCATAATTGGGCGTAGGCGTACCTTGCCAGCTTCAACAATCGCCTCGTAAACAGCATAGCCACGGTCACGCAACTGGTCGGCAAACTCAACCAGCAGGATGGCATTCTTGGCCAGCAGGCCAATCAGCATTACCAGCCCAATCTGCGAATACACGTTAATCGATGTGTTGGTAAGGTAAAGGGCATAAATCGCTGCAGCGATACCAAAGGGCACGGTCAGCATAACAACCACGGCGCTGTTAACACTTTCAAACTGCGCGGCCAATACTAAAAATACAATCACAAAGGCCAGGATGTAAGTCATGGCGACCTGCTGTGAGGTTTCCTCGTAGGCCTGTGCCTCGCCGAGGAAAATTGTGCCAATGCCTTCCGGCAGCACTTCATCACCAATGTTTCTTAGTTTCGTTACGGCATCATTAATGGTGATATCTTCCGGCATGCTCATGTCGAGTTTGATTGCGCGGCGCTGGGCCTGACGCTCTAACTCTGCGGCTACACCTTCTTCAGTGATATAGGCCACGCTGGATAACGGGATAAGACTGCCGTTATCTGATTTTACATACAGGTTGGTAAGGTCAGACGGGTCGCTGGTATTTCTGTCATTGGTTTGCAGAATAATAGGGATAGCCTGATCGCCAATATTCAAATCAATGATGTCGTTACCACCAATAGCGGCGCGCAGAGTTGAGGATATGTCACTAAGTGGCACACCTAACTCATCGGCCCGGCGGCGGTCGATGTTAACCCGTAATTGTGGTTGGGTTGGTTTATAGCTGATCCGGGGGGCACCCAGCTCTGGCATTTGCTCTTCAATGGCCGCAGCATATATCAGGGCGGCGTCATAAATACGCTCGTAGGTGTCACCGGTGAGCGCCAGCTCAAGGCCGCCACTCTGTCCACGCAGGTTAAGGCTGTTGCCACCAAAGGCATTACCTGGTGCGCCTGGCACTGATTGCAGCTTAGGGCGTATTTCACCAATGATTTCCTGAACGGATTTGTCTCGCTCATCCCAGTGTTTCAAATCGGCGGTAATAAAAACGATATTTGGATCCCAACTGCCTACCACGGTGTAAATAGAAGCGATTTCCTCACTTTCCACGTAGGGCATCAGCAGGTTTTCCATGGTCATGGCCTGGCGATCCATAAAGTTGCGTCCTACACCGTCTGGTCCGCGGGCAAATATCCGAATGGTGCCACGGTCTTCGCTGGGCAGTAACTCGTTTTCAATGCTCTGTGACGTAAAGTAAGCGCCGCCAGCAGCCAGTAAACACAGAACCAGCACTAACCAGGCGTACTTTAATGACCACACCAACGTGGTTTTATAAAACTGCAGGCAATAATGACCGAGTCGGCCCAGTGTGGCATCAAACAAACTGCGTTTATTGGCTTTTTGTGATTTCACCGGCAGTCGGGCGGTTAATGCTGGTACCAGTGACAAGGCCACAAAAGAAGAAATGATCACTGAGCCGGCCAACACGCCACCAAACTCACGGAACAATCGTCCGGCCGTTGAAGGCAGAAACGCAATAGGAATAAACACTGATGCCAGTACCGCCGTGGTAGCGATAACCGCGAAAAATACTTCCCGGGTGCCGATAACGGCAGCAGCTCTGGCGCCTAAACCCATGGTTCGACGACGCTGAATGTTTTCTGATACCACGATGGCATCATCGACAATCATACCGGTGGCCAGTACCAGCGCCAGCAGGGTCAGAATGTTGACTGAAAAGCCGAGCAGCCAGATGATAGCCAGGGCACCTGTAAGGGATACCGGAATGGATAACGCTGGCACAATGGTCGCTCGCCATGAACCAATGAAAAACAACAGGGTGAAAACCACCAGAATAATGGTTAAGCCCAGGGAAAAAGCGACTTCTTCGACCGAGTCGCGAATAAATTCTGCGTCGTCGGAGGTAACCTGAATTTGCATTTCAGGAAAGCGTTCATCAAAGGTGTCGACCATGGCCAGAATTTCATCAGAAATCTCAATGGTGTTAGAGCTGGCCTGACGGATAACACCAATACCAATTACCGGTTTGCCGTCGAGGCGCACGGCGCTGGTGGAATCGGCCGGGCCAAAGTACACACTGGCTACATCACCAATGCGGGTATCGCCGGTGATCACAATGTCTTTAACATCTTCAGCGGTCAGCGAAGTCGCATCAGCCCGTACAATCAGCATCTGATCGCTGGACTGGATACTGCCTGCAGGTACGTCAAACGGAGCTGTACGCAGCACATTGGCGACATCTGTCATCGACAATCCAAAGCTGGTCAGACGCAACGGATCTACAGATACCCGCAGTACCCGCTGGCGGTCGCCGTTAAGGGTAACGTCTGCGACGCCGGGAATACTTAAAAATAACGGCGCTAAATCGGTGTCAACCCGTTCGGTAAGTGTTTCCGCGTCGAGGGTTTCACTGGAAATGGCCAGACTGACAACGGCCTGAGCATCGTTGTCTGCTTTGATAATAGAAACCTGTTCCACTTCATCGGGGAGTTGCCGTTGTACACGGCTGACAGATTCGCGGGTTTCATTGGCCGCATCATCAAGGTTAATGCCGGGGCGAAATTCCACCCGGACCCGGGCAGAGTTCTCTTCACTTTGCGCGTAAATGTTTTTCACGCCGCTTACCCGGGCTACTGCGCCTTCGAGTTGAGCGGTGACTTCGGCATCGACGGTTTCTGGTGATGCATTAGGGTACTGCGCACTTACCGTGATGGTTGGCGTATCAACATCGGGCAGTTCACGTACTTCAAGCCCGTTTAGGGCAGCATAGCCTGCAATAGCAATCAGCAGGTTTAAAACAATGATCAGTACCGGACGGCGAATCGATAACGAGGGCAGGTCGTTATGATTGTCAGCAAGGTTACTCATTGGTGTTTCTCCGCGCCAACGAGGTGGTAATTGACTGGCCTTCACGCAGCGACTGGATACCTTCTGCCACCAGCAGATCGCCGTCACTTAAATCGCCACTTACCAGGATTGTCCCGCGCAAACGCTGATGTACGCTCACATCCACACGCTTGGCTTTATTATCTACTGCGGTGTAAATGTACGCGCCGGTAGCGCCCCACAATAAAGCGGCCTCAGGGATAGCGGCGTAACGCTCACCCTGCAAATTAAGTTTTACCCGAAAACTCATGCCCGGGCGGTATAGATCGCGTTGGTTAGGTAATAACGCCCGCGCTGCCATGGTGCGGTCAGTATTATTGATACGCGAGTCCAGCTGTGCAATATCCGCAGTTAACGATACATCACGCGAGGCCCAGGGCTGCAAGGTTACCGAGGTCTCCGACATTAACAAGGATACGGCAGACTCCGGCGCTCGGAAATTTACGTACAAACTGGTACGATCATCGAGGGTGGTAATAACGGTAGTGGTGGTAATCCGGTCGCCAACTTCCACGTCGGTTAAGCCCACATAACCGGAGAAAGGCGCCGTAATGTGGCGGTCTTCCAAATCAGCTTTGGCTTCATCGAGAGTGACTTTCGCCAGATCGCGTGCGGTGCGGGCAATATCAATTTCGCTCTCCGCTACTGCGCCCCGGTCGCGACTGTCGACCAGGCGCTTTAACGCACGTTCAGCTTCCTCCAGCTGTAACTCTGCGCGTTTCACAGCCACCACCTGTCGGCGGTCGTCGAGGGTCAGGAGAATATCGCCTTTATTGACTTTTTGACCCGGCACAAAATTGACCGCGGTAACCTCATCAGCCACGGCGGGGTAGAGGGTAACAGATTTAACTGCTTCGGCGGTGCCTACGGCCTCTACATTTTTTTGCTCATGCATAAACTCAATTTTATTGAGTACGACCAGTTTGGCACTGTCGCCCCGATCACCCCAACTCTGGGCTGAGACCGGGGCTGCCATTACCAGGTGAGCCAGGGCTCCTATACAAAGCATTCTTTTCAAATTTTTAATCATGTCGCTTCCTGAATACCTCCATCATCAACTGCTACGTAGTTAATGCAAAGAGGGAGCATTATTATTTTATTGTTAATAATTCGTATTATCGCCAAAGGCGCGTTGGCGGGCTAGGGAATGAGTTGCAACTCGGCGTACTCCTTATACAGGGTGTCGCTTTTTATCAATTCCTCATGTTTTCCAGAGGCCCTGACCGTACCGTTATCCATTACGACGATGCGATCGCACATTTGCACCGTGGCCAGACGGTGAGCAATGACCAGCGTAGTGCGTCCTTTA
>JAYZXK010000036.1:0-14538 GCA_036141415.1 Pseudomonadota bacterium | reverse complement strand
TTATGTATAAGGAAAATTCATGACCGAAGCAGTTTTCTGGATGATTATCAGTCTCTTTGATTGGAGTCATGAGGGTGACGACGAAGCAGTTATCGTGCCGGCCATTGTTGCCTTATCACAAAAGTCAGATAACGAAATTCTCCAATTCGAAGAAATCTTAGCAGAGAAGCTATTCGCAATAGATACACTAGCACATGCTAAACAAATTGGGGAAGAAGCATATGTTAATGACAACGAGTATTTTTCTCCCGACTGGTTCCTATATTCAAGATGTGTCGTCGTAGCAAACGGTAAAGAGTTATATGATGAGGTGCTTAATAATCCCTCGTCTTTTCCTAAAGACTTAGAGTTTGAGTCATTGCTCAGCATTGGACCTGCCGCGTACGAGCGTAAAACGGGAAAGGAATATAATCATACTACTAAACTAAGTTACGAAACCTATTCAAACAAAACAGGGTGGCAGTAATGCATAACAGACAAAGTAAGTCACTCGCTTAGGTCCCTGGAGACAAAATAACTGAGCTCCATCGTTTTGCTCCTCTAGGGAAGGGTTAGCTTTAACGGAATAATCAAGAATTGAACAAAGAACAAATAAAGATTCTTAATCAGGAATTGGTTAAAGAAAAGTGCAAGAAATATGTACCTTTCTTCATCATTGTTGTAGCGCTGGTTGTTGTCTTTGTTCTGATAAAGAACACACAACCCACATCAAGTGAGGTAGTCACTGGCACTGCGATTAACTACAAATCAATACTCCATGACGAAGGTCACGATATTGATATTTATGTTCAACTGGAGGATAAAGAGAGGCCAGTAAGAGTAAGACTATCAAAAAATGCTCCGATTCTGATTGGTAGAAATGTGGAACTGAACAGAGTGTTTAAGGAAAACTCGGATTATGAGAAATATATTTTCCTAAGATACATCGATGATTGAACCTAACAATGCTTTCAAATAAAAATACGCCATAACCGAGCAAAAGCTGAGTAAGCCAAAGAGGGATCATCTGTGCTGTTAGCCGAATTTCACCTGCAAGCGGTGAATATTATTCAGATATTAAGTCTTTTCACCGGCATGCTGGGTGTTGGTTTACTGGCGGGCGAACGGCGCTATAACGGTCTTGTTCTGGCGTTGTTAATGCAGAGCCTGATGATGGGCTTTAATTTATATGAAGAACTCAATGCTGGCACCGTCGGCTGGTACATTACGCCGGCTTTCAGCCTGTCTTTGGGGCCTATTTTTTATCTTTTAGTGCGGGTGTTACTGGTTCCCGAGCAACCCTTAACTTATCGCGACAGCGCTCACTTTTTACCAACGCTGATGGCATTACCTTTAACACCCTATCTGCAGTGGGTGTTGCTGGCCGGTGCAGTTAGCCAGTTGATTTATTTTGCACTGGCATTCAGGTGGTTAAAACGCTATCACGCAGCTATGGCCGAACGTGAAGCCGATACCGAGAGCAAAGGCTTGCACTGGCTGTTCAATACGCTGGTGGTACTACTGGTATTGCTGATCCTGGACATGGTGCGGGTGAATTTGCAGAGCGTTACTACCGAGCCCATTCGCAGTACCTGGTATTTGCTGGATCAGAGCGCGTTTTTACTGGTGTTGTGTGTTGCTATTGTCGGGCTTATTAAGCAACCCGCGTTGTTTAACGGGCTCAGTGAGGTTGAGCAAACTAACGCTGAACCAGCGCCCCACGAAGACAGTCAGGCCGCTATTATTTTTCAGGCATTGGATAGTCAGATCCGCGAACAACAATGGTATTGTCAGCCGCGAATTTGTTTACAGGATATTGCCGGTTTTACCGGCCTTTCGGTAAAAGACATTTCCTGGTCAATTAATACCGGTGGCGGCATGAGCTTTGCCGACTACATCAATCAGCTGCGCATCAACCGGGTGGCCGAATTAGCCAAATCCACGCCAGATAAAACCTTGCTTGAGCTCGCTATGGACGCTGGCTTTAGTTCTAAATCGTCATTTAACGCGGTCTTTAAAAAACACACCGGCAAAACGCCAGGCCAGTATCTCACGCCTTTACGGGCGAGGGATTGAGGGCCGCGGTACAGAATTTTTCAGGGTCCAAAATAGCCTTGTACAGGTGCAGAATCCTGATTCTGGTCGCCTCACGGCGAGCGCTGGCGCAAAGTAGCTCCATTCAAATTACATCGGAGCATTATATGAGCACCTCAAGCGTTAATTTTATTCCTATCAAAGCGATTGGCCTGTCGGTTTTGTTTATCTGCAGCATCCTTTTGCTGTCGGTTAACGTACTGGCAGTTTATGTTCATTACGAACACGGCAGCACCTCCTTGACTCTGTTCCGTCCGCAAAGTCATATTCTCACCAATGTGAACGTGCTTACGCTGGAAGATAAGCCGGTATTGAGCGACCAGGCGGTTATCATTCGAGATGGCGTGATTGAAGCCGTGCAATCATCAGCACTGCCGCTGCCCGGTGATCTACCGGTAGTGAATGGCAGTGGCCACTTTGTAATGGCTGGCCTGAACGATTTACACGTACATGTGCTTGACCGCAGCTATGCCAAAATGGCTCTCGCTGCCGGGGTTACCACGCTGCGGAATATGGGCGGCTATCGCTATCATTTAAAATGGCGTGATGAACTGGAGCAGGGCGACTGGTTTGGTAGTCAACTGGTGCTTTCGTCACCCATTTTTAACAGTGTGGAACAGGGCGATCCTTTATCCCATTTTACAGTGAATAGCCCGCAAAGGGCTCGTCAGGCTGTACGTAACTATATCAATCAGGGCTATGATTTTATCAAAGTGTACGAAGGGCTCCATGCCGAGGTGTATGAGGCGGTGCTGAATGAAGCGATGCAGCTTGGTGTGTCGGTAGCAGGTCATCCTTCCTATGATTTAATGCAACAGAATCTGGCCGCTCATGCAAGCCTGGCAAGCTTTGAGCATGTGGAAGAAGTATTCGACGGATTTTTGCAACAGCAACCTAATCCCCAAAAAGTAATGCTTGCTGCTGATTTTTTGCGGGAAAATGAGGTACCACTTATTCCAACGCTGGCCGTAAATCAGGAACTCACCTTACTTAGCACCCAGAAACAGGTATATCTGACGCAGCAGGATCTCAGCGTGATAAATCCTTTTGCCCGCATGGTTTATGAGCAGACTTCCTTTCGGCGCTGGTTAGGGGCTTCAGCAGAGCTTGGCGAGTATAACCTCGAAGTGGATGACTACCTCAATGAGTTAACCTTAAGCCTTTATGAGCAGGGCGTCACCCTGGCGCTTGGCTCCGATGCCGGTGCGCTGGTGGACGTGCCGGGGCCGGCCACTATTCGTGAGGCGTTGCTGATGATTGAAGCCGGTATTCCAGTAAGGGAAGTATTGCGTAGCGCCACCATTAACGCAGCAGCGGTGTTAAACCGCAGTAACGAACTGGGCAGAGTAGCAAGGGGTTATCGCGCCGATTATTTGGTGGTCTTTAACAACAACCCGCTTACCGACCCCGAGACAATGCAACAGCCACAAATGGTTATTCAGGATGGCCGGTTGTTTACCCGGGCAGAATTAGAGATATTGCAGAACGAAGGTCGTCAGCACAGTTCCTTGCTGGTAAGTGTGAGCAGACATCTGTTACATCTGTTAATGGACAGAATTGACTCTGCCTGCTTTACAACCGAATCAAAATAAACCATATTGGTGCATTGAGCAGTCTTATTCGAGTCGAAAGGATGTTAGCAAGTATAAGTTTCGCCCAGCGTCAGCGTTTGGCCTACATTGATTTTTGTTTGTTGTTTAAAGGGGCGATCTACCGTCAGGACTTGATCAACCGTTTTGAAGTGGGCTTGTCGGCAGGCTCCCGTGATTTTAATTTGTACAAGGAAATGGCGCCGGACAACCTGGAATATGACTCCCGGGAAAAGCGCTATTTTCAAACCAGCCAGTTTAAGCCATTATTTGAACATGACGCCCAGCGTACGCTAACTAAACTGGCCAATGATATTTCTGATGGGTTTGATGCCATTGGTGATATTCACTTTCCGGTGGAAGCACCGTCGAGCCTCAATGTGCCGGATATTTTTATTGTCGCAAAACTGGTCCAGGCCATTTTGAATAATCGCGCAGTGAGTGTGATTTATACGTCTTTGTCGAGTGGCTCTGCTGCCCGGGAGCTGGTGCCGCATGCGATTGTGGATAATGGTCTGCGCTGGCACGTACGCGCCTTTGATCGCAAAAGTCAGAGCTTCCGTGATTTCGTGCTGACCCGGGTCAGTAAAGTCACCCTAAAATCAGAACCCGCCGCCAATGAACTGGCTGAGTACGACAGCGAGTGGCATCGAATGATCCCATTACAGCTGGTGCCGCATCCAAAGAACGTGAGTTTTCCCACTGCCATTGAAATGGATTACGGAATGGAAAACAGCCAGTTGCTGATAAACGTGCGGGCCTCCATGGCGGGCTATTTGCTGCGCCGCTGGAATGTAGACTGCACCGAGCGCGGTACGCTGGAAGGAGCCGAGTATCAACTGTGGTTACAGAACCGGTTCACGTTACGTGACGTGGATAATCTGGCCATAGCGCCCGGCTACGCAGAGCCTAAATAAGTGGCTACGCTGAGTTAGCAGTAGTGGCTGGCGGGAGACAGTCTCCCGCCGGTTGATTAGCCTGCCAGGGTGGCCCGGATCACTTTTTTGTTGATTTTGCCCACAGACGTTTTGGGAATATCATCCACCAGGGTGATGTGCTCTGGCACTGCCCATTTTGAAATGTGTCCGGATTCAACGAACTGCTGCAGGTGCTGCTGAATATCACTGGCGCTAAGCTCGTTGTCACTGGCTACCACCATAGCATGAGGGCGCTCTCCCCATTTTTCATCCGGCATGCCCACCACGGCAACTGCTGCAATATCCGGGTGCTGACTGATAAGATCTTCCAGCTCGATTGACGAAAGCCATTCACCACCAGTTTTGATAACGTCTTTAATCCGGTCTTTAATTTCTACAAAGCCATCAGGATGCACGCTTGCCACATCGCCGGTATGCAGCCTTCCGCCTTCCCAGAGTTCTTCCTGTTTGGCCGGCTCTTTATGATAGCCCTGAGTGAGCCAGGGTGTTTGTACGGTAACTTCACCCACATCACTACCATTGTGTGCAGCTGGTTTGCCACTGGGCTCTTCAATGCGTAAATCAACCAGGTTAGACGCCACGCCGGTTAAGGTTCTGTATTTAAGCTGTTCCTCGGCTGGCAGGGCTCGCTGCGCTTTATTTAAATGGGTAACGGTAAGCAGCGGGCAGGTTTCCGACATGCCGTAGGCGGAATAAATATCGGTCCCTTTATCCATGGCGGCTTTGGCCAGCCCTTTCGGCAGCGCACTGCCGCCAATAAGGATCTTCCAGCCATCCAGCCGCGTTTCCTGGCCTTTCTCGCAGCCCAATAGCATTTGCAAAATAGTAGGCACACAGTGTGAAAAATCCACCTTGTATTGCTTAATCAAATCAACCAACAGATTGGGTTCATACCGCCCCGGATAAATCTGCGTGCAGTTAAGCATCACAGCCGCATAGGGAACGCCCCAGGCATGCACATGGAACATCGGCGTGATAGGCATATAAACCGAATTGGAGCGCAAAAGTGGTAAACCTTCATAGCTGCCCAGCATGCCCACCATGTTGATGGTATGCAGCACTAACTGACGATGGCTGAAATACACACCTTTGGGATTACCGGTAGTACCTGTGGTGTAGAACGTGGTAGCGACACTGTTTTCATCAAAATCGGGAAAATCGCATTCGCTGCTCTGATCTGCCAGTAGCGATTCGTACTCGCCAAGCACGCTTATATTGGGCGTGGCGGGCGGCGTGCCGCCGTCACTCAATCTAATGTACCCTTGCACGGTGGGAAGCTGCGCCGCCAGCTGATCGGCAAGGGGGAGAAAATCATCATGCACCAGCACCAACTTATCTTCGGCATGATTCATGGTGTAGGCCACCTGTTCGGGTGACAATCGAATATTTACATGATGCAAAATGGCGCCCAGCATGGGCACAGCAAAATAGCATTCAAGGTAGCGGTGACTGTCCCAGTCCATCACCGCAACCGTATCACCGGCTTCTACCCCGGCTGCTTTCAGCGCATTGGCCAGTTGCTGTACTCGCCGGGAGAACTCACTGTAGCTAAAAGATTGTTCGCCGCGGTAGATAATCTGGTTGTCTGGTTCAAAACGGCCGGCTGAGGCAAAGATTTGTTTTATCAGAAGAGGGTAGGCGTGGGCATTTTCTGCCCCTTGAAGAATTTTTACAGGCATCACACGACTCCGGTGTCCAACGGGTTTGTTGTAATAGTGTTGTTTTAAAAATGTTAACAATCAAGAGGGTGGCGTGTTAGGATTTATTATTGGCGTATAAAGAATAATTATGGCTGTATAAGCTGCGCCTGCCAACCTCAGGATAACCGGATGAAAGACTACAATATCGCGCAATCTCATAGTGTTATCGGCAGCTGGCCGCTGGTTATCAGCAGAGCAATGAATGCTTATCAGCTTGATGGTCAGAGTCTGCTTAGCCGTGTAGGGATAGATCCTGTTCAGGCTGCTCAACCCGAAACCCGCTATTCTCTTGCCGAGCTTAATCGTTTGTGGCGTCTGGTAGAGAGTCTGACTCAGGATGAAGCGGTAGGGCTAACCGTAGCCCGATTTGTCCGGCCTACCTCATGGCAGGCGCTGGGTTTTGCTATTTGGGCCAGTAACACGCTGATGGCGGGTTTTGAGCGTCTGGCCGCTAATTTCCGGATGTTTGCCGATTACGGTACGCTTAACATCAGTGAGTCGAACAATCAGATCAGTATCAGCTTGCATAAAAGCCTTACCATTGACCATTGGAGCACGGCTGAAACCGACGCGTTTATGGGCACTTGTATGCTTACCGCCAGGCATATTTTTGAGCCCGGCTTAGTGCCGTTGCAGGTATCGCTGAGTCGACCGCAACCTGCAGATCCAACGCCCTGGCAGCGGGTGTTTAAGTGCCCGGTGTTTTTTAATGCGGCCCACGACACGATATCGTTTAGTGAGGCGGTGATGCATCAGCCGTTGTTAACTGCCAGCCCGGAGCTCGCGGCACAAAATGATGCGCTGGTAGCCGATTATCTGGCGCGCTTTGATCGCAGCGATCTGCGCGGCCAACTGGAGTCATTGCTGTTAAATCACCTGCCACTTGGCACATTAACCCTTGTGCAGACGGCACAACGCCTTGGGCTGAGTTCACGCACCTTACAGCGACGACTGGCCGATAAAGGCAGTAGCTTCCAGATGGTGGTGGATGCCTTGCGCAGCAAGCAGGCGTTATTATGGGTAGAAACCGGTCATTTACCTTTAAGTGAAGTCGGCTACCGCTTAGGTTTTACCAATGCCGGCAACTTTACCCGTGCATTTAAACGCTGGTATCAGCAAAGCCCCAAACAACGGCGCCAGCAGGCATTGTCAGGCTAATATCCCAGCCGTTTATTACCATAAAGAATGATGAATATTTGACTCGTCTGGCTTGCAGCGAATCACTCCTGTGCATAAAGTGATCAGGAGAGCGTCTTATATAGCAGCGCAGGAAGACAAATATGTTGCGATATTTCATGATAATGATTGCGGTTTTCGCCTCATCGGTATGCTGGTCAGTGGCAGGGGAGACGGGCACAAAAAAGGTAATTGTTGGCGCTCAGCTAACGGGGCTTTTCCACATTCCCGGTGAACATGAAGGCCCCGGGGTTTACCAGGAAATTCTCCAGCGGGCGCTGGTAGAAAGCGGATTGGCCGACCAGGTTGAGATCATTGTGATGCCCATGTCCCGGGCCAAACGCGGATTTGTGAATAAACAATTTGCCTGTTACGCGCCGGGTATTACCAGTTTTGACCTGGAAGATGCCAGCCTAGACTTACAGGATGTGCAGATTAGTGTACCGTTAAATAAGGCCATGGTGAGAGTGATTTCCCGAGATGAACAACACTTAGTACGCCAGGCCAGAGATATTCCCGATCATGCAGTGTTAAGTATGGTGCGTGGTACGCCGTTAAGCAGTGATATGCTGGGAATTACTAACCGCGTGATGCACCTTTTTGAAGTCAGTAGCGAAACCGAAAATGTGCAGATGCTTATTGATCATAAAGTTGATTACATCTTTTCTTTTTATCCGGATGTGCTGTTTGCCTACGAAGAACTGGGGATGGCTGAGCTACCTTATGACAAAGCGTATTCGCCGCTGACTATGAGCGATACCCTGATTTGTCACCCTGGCCATGAACGCTTGTTTAAAGTCATTAACAATAAGCTTGAGGAGTTTGCCCTGAGCGGGGTATTAAAACAGATGCTGGGCGACTTAAACATGTTTGCCGAGCCTCAAGCGCCCGGCAATCAGTAACGGCGGTTAGTCTTTTTGATTTTTTAACTGCTCTTCAGCGTAGCCTTTTGGCGGCGGTGTCCAGCCTCGCCGCTTGGAATGGTTGTCGTGCAGATCCGATTTAAGCGCGTCATCAATCAGTTGTTGTAACTCCATAAATAGCTCACGGTAGTTGTTATCGAAGCGCTCGCCGCTGGCATCGTCTTTCCAGGCTTCATAAAGTACGTCACTTTGCTGGGCTTCAATATCGCGGTAGGCGTGCTTTTGCCGTTCGGCCTGAAATGGGTGTACGCCCAGCGAACGTAGTGCCTGAGCGCCCATTTCCAACGCCGAATGATATGTTTCGGAAATCAGGTAATCAGCACCCGCCTGGCGCAACCGGTAGCCATGACCACGGTCGAAGGCGCGCACCAGCAGCTTAAGTTCAGGGTGAGCTAATTTTACATACTTTACCATTTCAACAGCGGTTTCCCGATCGTCTATAGCGATAACCATCAAGCTGGCTTGTTCAATGCCGGCGGTGTCGAGCATGCCCGGTTTTGAAGCGTCACCAAAGTAAGCCTGAGTGCCTATCTGACGCATCAGATCGACCTGCTCTGAACGTATATCCAGGATTACCGTTTTAAAATCGTTAGCCACCAGTAAACGGTTAACTATCTGCCCGAAACGGCCGATGCCAGCAATAATTACACTGCCTTTATCGTCTACCGTGTCATGCTTGCGATTGCTGCTGCCGTGCATATAACGTGGCATAATCACCCGTTCGAATAAGATAAACAGTCCCGGCGTTAAAAACATCGACAAAGCCACCACCAACTGCAATAACGCAATCAAATCGGTGGCCAGCACGTTGTTCTGAGCCGCAAAGCTAATCAATACAAAACCAAATTCACCGGCCTGGGCCAGGCTCAGGGTTAGCAGCCAGCGATTACTGCCTTTTAAATCAAATAGCAGAGCAATCAGAAATAGCACCAACGCTTTTAACACCATCACCCCGAGGGTAATACTGATGATCAGTACCCAGTTTTCGGTGAGCGTAGCAAAGTGAATACCAGCCCCAACAGTGATAAAGAACAGCCCCAGCAGCAGCCCTTTAAAGGGCTCAATATTGGCTTTAAGTTCGTGACGAAACTCACTGTTGGCCAGCACTACGCCGGCCAGAAAGGCGCCGAGGGCAGGGGAGAGACCAACCAGTCCCATTAAAGCGGCAATGCCAATAACCAGCATCAACGCCGTAGCAGTAAAAATTTCACGCAGTCCTGAAGACGCCACAAAGCGAAACAGCGGCCGGCTCAGGTAATGGCCGCCAACGGTGACAAACGCTATGGAGCCGATAATAACTAATCCGTACAGCCAGCCCGGCAGGCCTTCCACCAGGCTGTCGCCATGGCCGGCGCTCTGACCTGCCGTCTCATTAATAGCGCTCGCCAGCTCGGGTAAGGCCAATAGCGGGATAAGCGCCAGCATCGGAATAACAGCGATGTCCTGGAATAACAGAATGGAAAAAGCGCCCTTGGCTCCTTCGGTTTGTTGCAGGCCTTTTTCCTGAAAGGTTTGCAGTACAATGGCGGTTGAAGACAGCGCGAAAATAAGACCAATAGTCAGCGCCACCTGCCAACTCAGGCCGGCTATCATGGCGATACCGGTGATAACCGCTGAGGTTAGCAGCAACTGTAAGCCGCCCAGGCCCAGTAAGCGCAGCTTCATGTTCCATAAAGCTTTGGGTTCAAGCTCCATTCCCACTAAAAACAGCATCATTACCACGCCAAACTCGGCAAAGTGTTGAATGGCGTTGGTTTCCTCGCCCACCAGGCCGAGCACCGGGCCAATAATCAGTCCGGCTATTAAATAACCCAGAACCGAGCCCAATCCGAACCGCTTGGCCACCGGCACGGCAATAACTGCCGCCAGTAAATAAATAAACGCCTGAAGAAAGTAACCGGTCATTGGTGTAGATCCTGCTCATCGAAATAGCGGCTGAGGTTTTCCAACTGCCGCGCTTTACTGCTATCCAGTTCATCTTGCGCCAGGGTATCAAGTAGCTTAGTCCACAGCGCTGAGTGCCGGGTGATACGGTGCTCTTCCTTTGCGGTGCGGGAGCCAAATAAGGCGAAAGGGGCCAGGTAGGTTAACTGGGTAATACTGGCCATTTGTTCCAGTGGCTGGAGTAACTGGCGCAGAGTAAAGTGATTAAACCCATCGGTCTGGTAGGCTTCTTCGCGCCCGCCAGCCGTCACCGCACAGAAAAATTGCTTCCCCTTAAGTGCATCGCCTCCTTTGCCATAGGCGAATCCGTATTCAAGCACCAGATCCTGCCACTCTTTTAACAGGGCCGGGGTGGAGTACCAGTAAATGGGAAACTGAAAAATAATCACATCGTGCTCAACCAAGCGCTGTTGTTCACGCTCAATACTGATATTAAAGTCCGGATACTCAGCATATAGATCTACCGCCGTCACTGCCTTGTGCTGTTTGGCGGCGTTAAACAGAACACTGTTGACCTCCGATCTCGCCTGCGAGGGATGCGCAAACAATAACAGGATACGGCAGGGTGACGAGCTAGCTTCAGTAGACATTCAGGGTCCGGTACAAAATTGAGTCTGCTTTAAAATGTGGCTTTTATCCGGATTATTCAAGTCTTACCACAGGCTATCATTCCCCTTCCGGATGTAAAACTTATCAAAGAATTGGAAATGAAAAGAAACGGCCTTGTAAAGGCTGCCTGCGGGGCGTTGAATCAAGTAAAAAATGGCATAACTTACACGTATTAAGCATAGAATTACTTTGCATACATAACGTATAATGCAAGCCATCAAATAAAAAAAGCAATAGTCCTTCCGGATAAGATTACGCTGTTCAAACAGTGAACGGTTGGTTCTGTATTCCTACAAAATATACTCGCGTTTTATTCGTTTACTCTGCCAGGTTAATAACACCAGTTTAAACAGGCGCACACTCATTGATTTAACTGGCTTCGGCCATGTGTTTAAGGTTGTTTATGTCTGCACCACAAATTAAACAGGGCGCAGCGGTCTGGCCTATTCTGGCTATGGCGCTCGGAACTTTTGTTCTTGGACTAACCGAGTTTTCGGCAATGTCCATGCTGCCCTTAATTGCTGAATCATTCAGCGTCACTCCCTCGTTGGCAGGTAACGTGATCAGTGCCTATGCTATCGGCGTGGTGATTGGTGCGCCGTTGTTTATGCTGCTGACCAATAAAACCAATCGTCGCACCGCGTTAATTGTGTTTACCGGCATGATTTTACTGGGCAATGGGTTAAGTGCGATTGCTTCATCGTTACCGGAGCTGGTGGTTTACCGGGTACTCTCCGGATTACCTCACGGGGCTTACTTTGGTACGGCGTTGCTGGTTGCGTCTGGCATGGCACCTAAGGGTAAACGTGCAACCTATATGTCTAAAGTATTCGCTGGTCTTACTATTGCAACCATCGTGGGCGTACCCATGGCAACCCTGGTTGGGCAAAACCTTAGCTGGCGGGTGTGTATGGCTATTGTGGCTGTGCTGGCACTGATCACCATGTTTTTGATTTACCGTCTGGTACCCAGCAGTCCGGTAACCAATCCAACCCGGTTGCGGGAAGAATTTGGCGTACTGAAAAACAAACTGGTGTGGTCTATCTCCGGCATTATCTTTGTTGGTTTTGGCGGCGTGTTCTGTATTTATACTTATCTGGCAGACACCATTATTAACGTAACCGAAACCCCTGAAGTGACCATTTCCATTGCCATGATGATGTTTGGGATTGGCACTACAATTGGCAACCTTGTGATTAGTAAACTGGCCGATCACTCGCCGTTAGCCACAACGGGTATCGCCCTGTTATGCAGCGTTGCCATTGCGATCATGTACGTATTTGCCGCGACAAATATCTGGTGGTTATATGTCACGGTATTCCTGCTCGGCGCCAGTGTTGGCCTGGCAGCCGTGATTCAGTCGATGTTGCTGGACGTATCGCCCACCGGGCACGCTATGATTGGCGCTCTGGTGCAATGTGCCTTTAATACCGCTAACGCAATCGGCCCCTGGGTAGGCGGCGCTTTACTGGCGTCAGGCGCTTCGTTTAACGAAACCGGCTATGCTTCAGCCATGTTGTTTGTAGGCGGCTTTATCATGTGGGCCCTCAGCTACCTGCAGATGCGTAAGCGTAATATGTTGCCAGCAGCGAGCTAACCGTTATCAATAGTTAAAGGGAGCTTCCGCTCCCTTTTTTATGATTTGAGCAACAGGTTACTGGCGTAACTTGTAATGCCGATGTGGGTAACTTGTAAAAGTTGTAAAGCCAATCACGGTTTTCTCAAAATAACCCCACATTTACTCTTAGAGTTATTGCATCCTGATTAAATATCAGGTTACTCTGAACGAGCGAAATCGATTAAGAAACGCCTCAGACGGGAATAATTACAACAACCTGTCGATTGATATCTGATTAGAAGTAACAACAATAATTCAAAAGATTACCCTGTCAGTTTCGCTATAAAAATCCAATTTTCTCCCATGTTCAGTGTTTGGCTGAATGACTTAGGACCTTGCCTTTTTGCATCATAGCGATGTGGTATTTGATTGAGTCTGGGCATCGTTATTCGATGGCAGATACGTTGCAAGGAACTCTCATGCAGGATGAATCGCTGGACAAAAAGTCCATCTTTTCCGTATTTACAGAATACAAGTCGTCACTTGCCAGAGTAGTAAAACGCTACTTGCGAAAAGAAAGTGATGTAGACGATATATTGCAGGAAGCGTTTCTTCAGACCTACGCTGCAGATCGTTCAACACCTATCCAATTGCCTAAAGTCTATTTATTTAAAACGACCAAAAACCTGGCAGTGCGTGAAAGCTCAAAAATATCGACAAAATTAACTGAATATATAGAGGATTCTGCCGACTCGGTTCTCATAAGTGATGATAAGGATGCATTTGAGTTGTTGTCTGAGCAGCAGGAACAAAAACTGTTACTCGAAGCAATTGCATTGTTACCTGAGCAGTGTCAACGGGTGACTAAACTCCGGTTAATAAATGGTGTTAGAATTAAAGACATTGCTGTCATGCTGAATATTTCCGTTAGTACCACAGAAAAGCACATAGCCAAAGGGCTCGAACGGTGCGATGAATATGTGCGTCAGGCGTTAACGACGGCGATTCAGCAAAAAGACAATGTAGATAACAAGCAAAAGCAGAGTAACTGATAATGACTCAGGTGGTTAACTTTCCATCCACAGAAGATTCGGTAAGCCGGACTGCTGCACTATGGGTGGCCAAAATGGACAGTGGTGAGCTTGATGCTGATGAGCAACGGGCATTAAATGAGTGGATAGCGCTTGATCCAACGCATAAAACAGAGCTTATTCGCTTAGCCAAATTGTGGGACAAAATGTCTGATATCGGCCAAAGAGAGGCCGGTAGAGAAATTCCCTCTGATAATTCACCAGTAAAAAGACAGAAGCGTAGCAAGTTTAGAGAGTTTGCTTTAAAGACAGCTGCATGTTTAGCTATTGCGCTGGCGATTTCTACCGCTGTGTATGTTCAGGAACGCTCTTCGGCATTATCGACAAATGGCCACTTTCTGACCGAAGTAGGGCAACAGCAAAATCTTGAGTTAGCCGATGGATCAGAAGTCTTCCTGAATACAAATACGGCAATCGATGTTGATTATACTCTAGACAGTCGAGTGATTAATTTGCTTAAAGGTGAGGCGAACTTTGACGTCGCACCGGACAAAACACGTCCGTTCGTTGTTAAGGTAAAAAATGGCGATGTCCAGGCGCTGGGTACCAGTTTTTCGGTACGGGTGGCTAACGATCAGGTCAACGTTCTGGTTTCGCATGGTACTGTCAGAGTCAATGCCAGTGATAATGCGCCGGATGCTTCTTCTCAGTTAACAGATCCGACTACTCAAACGCGCACCTCTGTTGTGGTGGGTGCTGGCAAGCAGGTTATTTTTAATGAGAAAGCCGTTGATTCTGTGACTCAGCAAGATGAGGTTTCACTGGCTCAAAAACTTTACTGGAAAAAAGGTTTTCTGGCCTTCGACGATGAGAATTTGTCGTCGGTGGTTGAGGAAGTCTCGCGATATACCAAATACAACATCGTTATAGCCGATCCCGATATTCGTACTTTGCGTGTCGGTGGCTTTTATCCGATTGATAATCTTGAAACTGTATT
>JAYZXK010000035.1:0-2654 GCA_036141415.1 Pseudomonadota bacterium | reverse complement strand
TCGCCTTGTAGCAAACCGGTGCAAAGAATAAGAATGCATGGCGATGGGGGGGTTAAATGCCGCCTAATCGCTCTGCCAGTGTTTTATATTTTTCGACGTCACTACGGTCGAACAGAGGATTCCCGTTCTGGTCTTTGTCTTTGGCAACCAGTAAACTCTCGCGCTGTAAGCGTTCAACGCGAATTTCTTGCACATTTAGGAAGTCCGCAACTTCCTGGACTGTCATTAAACTCATTTTTGTTACCTGTCTCGATTAGGGTAGGTAAAGTAAAGCGCATAAATGTACATTTGTGAATAAAAAGTTAATCATTAATGCGTTACAAAACAAAGGCAATCTTCTAGGCGCATTGCTATATTTAGCGCAATCACTACCGGTTGGTTACGAAGAGTTTTCCTTAAAGAGGATATAAATGGATACCTGGTCTGCAGCGGTGATGCTGTTTTTGATTATGGACCCGCTGGGCAACCTGCCGATTTTTATGTCGGTGTTAAAAATGATCGAGCCCAAACGACGCCGGTTCATTCTGGTGCGGGAATTGTTGTTTGCGCTGGTCATTCTGTATGTCTTTCTGTTCAGCGGGCAGGCCGTACTGGATTTCTTAAATGTGAAGCAGGAAACGGTGAGTATTGCCGGTGGGATTATTTTGTTTTTGATAGCGCTGAAAATGATATTTCCGGTAAAAGGCGCCAGTCCGATAGGTCTGGCGGCGGGAGAAGAGCCTTATATTGTGCCACTGGCAATCCCATTGATTGCGGGTCCTTCCACGTTGGCTGCACTTATATTATTGTCAAACCAAAGCCCTGACCGAATGGGAGATTGGGCGTTGGCGCTGGGTGCTGCCTGGATTGTCAGTGCTGCTATTTTACTTTTCTCCGGCGTATTTCATCGGATATTGGGCGAGCGAGGGTTGGCTGCGATGGAGCGCCTGATGGACATGATTCTGGTGATGATTGCGATACAAATGTTTTTAAACGGAGTGGGTACTTACTTTTCACATGTAAGCTAACCCAGGAGACGTATTTTGAAAAAGAAACTGTCCACCTTTGCACAGGTGCGCGCGCTAGAGGGGCGCAATGCCATCGCATTTAGCGTCGCGTTGCTGGATAGAATGGTGCCAAATTATCAGTTGTTTTGTGAAGTCACTGAGTATGGTGATCCGTCGGTGCTGACACATTGCCTGAGTCTGATGTGGGAAGTGCTGGGCAATCCAAAAAGCAAAGTTAACTTTGCAACTCAACTGGAAAAAGTGGAAGAAGCCACGCCAGATACCAGTGATTTTGACACCTATGGTGTGTACCCGGCGATTGATGCTGCTATTGCGATGTCGGCAACCATCAATCTGATACTCAAAGACGATCCGCAAGGCGCGGTTGTAGTGAGTAAGCTGTCACAGGGCAGTGTGGAAGCTTACTTGCTGGCTACAGACGAAGCCACCGACGAGACAGTAAAATCACACCCCTTGATGGAGTTTGAGATAGCGATTCAGCAAGAGCTGCTCGATACCGTGCAAAGCGATAAACCCTGGTTGGAAAAGCTTAAATTGCTAAAAGACATTGCTGCCAGTGAAGGGATTAGCAATATCGGTATCGCTCGGGATTAACGTACTGTGGCACTCACCGGCTGGCGTCAGGCGGTGAGTAGATAATAGCTCAGCTGACCGGTGTGTTTTTGTTTCAGCACGCTTAATCCCTCAGGTAAAACCAACTGCGGCGCATTGGCTTCCTGCTCGACATAGATTTTGGCATGCTCAGCGATTAAGCCGTGTTGTTGCAGCGCCCTCAGTGTCGGGTTAACCAGGTCGTGCTGAAACGGCGGGTCGATGAAAATAAGGTCATAGGGTTGTGAAAGTCCCGCCAAAACCTGCAGCGCATCGCCCTGATGAACGGCTGCCTGGGCTTTCAGCAGGGTTAGGTTTTTCTTTAGCTGGGCCACGGCCTGGCTATTTTTTTCAATAAACGTGGCGTCACTGGCATAGCGCGATAAGGATTCCAACCCCAACACCCCTGAACCGGCGAATACATCCAGCACTTTTGCGTCCTGGACATCGGTCATTAACCAGTTAAACAGGGTCTCGCGGGTACGGTCGGTGCTCGGCCTCAAGCCCTCTGCGTCGAGTACGGGTAAACGCCGTCCTCGCCATTGTCCGCTGATTATTCTTACACTGCCGCTACGCCCCGATTGGCGTTGAGATTTTTTTGCTACTCGATTCATTGTGCCAGAGAATGCTATTATTCGCCGATATTGATTCTATTTGTATCCAGTTTACCGCACAAAGCGGATTCTCAGTAAGGATTTGTCAAAACTATGTCTAAACTTTTTGGCTGGTTGAACAAGAAAAAGCCCGAAGAAAAACCACAGAACGACGTGCCCGCAACCGAGCCAGCAGACGTACCTGCCGATATCACACCAGACGCTGACGCGCCGGTGGAGCCTGCGGTTGTTGAGTTAGCTGCGGAACCCGAAGTTGCAGAAAGCAACGATGTGCCGGACGTTGAGCTTGTTGAAGAACCTACTCAGACGCCTGCAGCAGTGCCTGAGCCTGTAGCGGCTCCAGCGCCAGCTCCCGAAAAACCGGTAGAAGAGAAAAAGTCGTTCTTTGGACGCCTGAAAGCCAGCCTGTCCCGAACCAAGGCTAATCTGGGTAGCGGCATCG
>JAYZXK010000034.1:0-4407 GCA_036141415.1 Pseudomonadota bacterium | reverse complement strand
GGAGGCCGCAGTTCTTCGTTACTCCCCCATGATGCCCCCTTAGTCATCCCCGCATGCTCCTCCCTCGTCATCCCCGCACGCTCCTCCCTCGTCATCCCCGCATGCTTTTGAGCGGGGATCTCCTGAGCAGGCTGACTAACGCTGCTACTATTTTCTGTAGTTGTATTAACAGCACAATGCCATGCAAGGAGATACCGGATAGCCGCAAGCGGCTTCCGGCATGAAGGGTAAAATAATCTAAATTAGCCCCCTCATCCGGCATGCTCCTCCCTCGTCATCCCCGCAAGCTTTTGAGCGGGGATCTCCCAAGTAGCCTGTCTCACGCTAACAGTATTTTTCGATTGTTGTTTTAACAGCAAAATGCCATGCAAGGAGATACCGGAAAGCCGCAAGCGGCTTCCGGCATGACAGGATGTGGATATATCCCTGTTTTATCGCTGGAACGACCTGATTTTGCCATAATGTTTATTTATAGTGAGTGGCATAATCAATCATAATCAAAAGGACATAACATGGATAAAGGTGCTGCCGGTATATTGGCTCTAGGTATCTTCTTCGGTGCGGCGGCACTCGGAGGCTTGGGCGGGAATGCATTAATCGAAGCCAAGCAGTGGGAGCGTTCGGTTGTGGTAAAGGGCTTGTCAGAGCGCGAGTATGTGGCTGATAAAGTGATTTGGCCACTCCAGTTCGTAGAAGCCGGTAATGATCTAACGTCGTTATACAACACTATGTCGGCTAATAGCGAGAAGGTAAAAGCTTACCTTATTTTACAAGGTATAGATGCCGCGGAGATTACCATAGGACTCCCTGAGGTCACTGATAAGCTGGCCCAGCGCTATGGTAGCAACAATGGCGTGAAGTTTCGCTACAGCGGCACGCAAACAGTTACCGTGTATTCTGCGGATGTGATGAAGGTGCGTAGTGTGCAACAAAACTTATCTGATTTGCTCGGCCAGGGCGTGGCATTGAGTACCGAAAACTATAATGCTCGCACAGAATTTATATTTACCCGGTTAAACGAAGTAAAACCAGAAATGATCGAAGAGGCAACCATCAATGCCAGGGAAGTAGCAGAGAAGTTTGCCGATGATTCCAACAGTCAGTTGGGTAAGATCAAACGGGCGAATCAGGGGCAGTTTTCTATTTTTGATAGGGATAGTCAGCACCCTCACATTAAACAGGTGCGCGTGGTCTCAACCATTGAATATACACTGACTGATTAAAAACTATACTTTACGCCACCGAAGGCGTGCTAAGCTAATAATATTGATTATTAAACTCTGTAACCATGGCAGACGACAAGCAGCCAGCTCAGCTTGAGTTCTTTACTATCCCAAGTCCGTGTATTGGCGTTTGTCAAAGCGGGCCTAAAGGGTATTGTCAGGGCTGCTTTCGCTCCCGCGAGGAGCGGCTGTACTGGCTACAGATCGATGACGGCACACGTCGCGTAATACTCGACGCCTGTATGCGCCGTAAGCGCTATTATCAACGTCGTAAGTTACAATCAAATAACCAATCCGATACGCAACCGTTGCAACAGGATTTGTTTGGTGATGAGCCTGACAAATAACGCAACGAGGTTTTAACGCTCTGATATACTTAATTTATGATCGAGGAAAGGTCACAGGGTAATGAATCAATTTATTGAATATGCAACCAAATCCTTTACGTTACCGGACATCTGTTTACGGTTACGTAATGTGCTGGACGATCCGCGCTCAGATATGGACGACATCGCCGCGCTTATCAGCATCGATCCTTCGCTTACCGCCAAATTACTTCGTCTGGCTAACAGTGCACTCTTCCGGTTTCCGTCGCAAATAGAATCCATCACCAAAGCGGTTAGCGTGATTGGCGGTGAGGCATTGTATAATCTGGTGCTGGCGGAAACAGCAAATATCGCCTTTAAGCATTTTGACAATCAGTGCCTTATTGTAGATAAGCACTGGGAGCAATCGGTATATACTGGCATGCTGGCAAAATATCTTGCCAAAGACATGAACATGCGTGGCAGCGATCGTTTTTTTGTGATGGGGATATTGCAGAACCTGAGCGAACTGGTGATTGCCAAATGTGAACCTGAGAAATATCAACAATATGCGAAAGATGAATCACCTGGTACACCCTGGGATCGACAGGTTGCCCACTTTGGATTTTTATTCAGTGAATGCAGTGGTTCAATTATGGAACAGTGGAAGTTGCCTATGCCGTTGTTTTATCCGGTTAAATTTGCGCACAATCGGGTTAAATTGGCTAGCGACTTAGACGTGTCTTTGTTAACCTGTGCCATACGGCTGTCAACGGCTCATTATCAGCGGGAACGGTATCCGGAGTTGGATATTATATCACCCGACATGGTGCGGTTGTTGCCGCTAGACGATGAAGTGTTACAAAACGCCAGACTGTTCGCCCAAAAAGAAACAAACAAGGTGGCAGTATCTGTTTTGTAAATGCTCCTTAGGCAATAAAAATAAAACATAAAAACTGCTTCCATGTTACACCAAGCTTTAGCGAGAGCAGCGTCACTTATTCTGGCGCTGTTTTGTATGTCGGTATCGGCCGCTGATAAAGATCTTATCAGTACGCTGTATCACGCCGATTTTGTCGAATACGACGAAGATCAAAAGAACAAGTTTACGCTTGATGGTGAGCTCGGGGTGATATTTGCCTCGGGAAATACCAACGCGACCTCAATTAAGAGCAGCCTGAAGTCTGAACACGAAACCAAACGCTTCTCCAATAATTACTGGATAGAGTTCCTGTATAAGGAAACAGAAGTAAACGTAGACGATAGCCTTGTTGATCAAACCACCGCACAACGCCTGTATACCTACGCCCAATCCGACTATAAGCTGGCACAGGAAAATCGACGTTTATTTGTTTATGGCGATTATGAAGATGATCGTTTTAATGGTTATGACTATCGCTCCTCTATCGCCGCCGGTTGGTCACAACTTATGTGGCAAAACGAAATCAGCGACTTTCGTTACAGTGTAGGGCCGGGTTATGCCTTTGCTAAATTCGATAATGGCGAGAGGGCTGATCAGGTAGACGGATTTATTGTCAGAGCATCGGCAGAATATCATTACATATGGCCCACGGGCGCCAAGCTTCGACAGTTTGTCTCAATGGAAGCGGGAGACGAAAACATCAAGTCGCGGACCGAGAGCTCCCTGAGCGCTAACTTATTTGAGTCACTGGCGCTGAAGCTCTCATTTATCATGCAACATAACACCAGTCCTGTTAACGATGCGCAGTCGTTAAACACCGAAACGGCTGTGACTATCGTTTATCGATTTTTCTGAATTTAGTCCTTGTGATGAATTGATTTTGCTCTGAGATGCTTTAACATAGCGGTTTCTAGCCATTGGGCGAGTCTTTTCCCTCAGACTTGGCGAACAGGATTTGAACTTATTTAGGAACCCCCCGCATGAAAACACTACTACTTGCCATTGCCGGCACCTGTATTGCTGCCACCGCTACTGCGCAGGATGATGACCCTAAACCATTTACTATGGATGGTGAATTTGGTCTGATAGTCACCACAGGTAACACCGAAACTTCTTCTGCTACAGCGGGCATTACTGCACAACAAGAGCTCGAGAACTGGAGTAACGATTATCAAATCGAAGGTCTATATAAAGAAGAAACGGTTATCCAGGAAGGTGAGGAAGTAGAGCGTACCTCTGCGCAGAAATTTTTCGCCTCAGCGCAGGGAAACTACAAGTTAGAAAACCCCGCTCACCGTTTGTTTGTATTCTCCTCGTATGAAGATGATCGCTTTAGTAACTTCGACTATCAGGCAACACTGGCCGGCGGTTGGTCACAAAAGATGTGGGAAACCGAGAAGACGGCATTAGAATACAGTATCGGTCCTGGTTATTCTTGGTCTGAAACTCAGGCTGGTGAAGATACCAGCAGCTTCATTGTTCGTGGCTCTGCCGCGTTTAAATGGTTTATTTCTGATACGGCTAAGTTTACCCAAACAGCGAGTACCGAGGTGGGTTCTGAAAACACCAAATCACGTGCCGAGTCAGCATTAACTGCGACTATCAGTGGTTCTTTATCTATGAAGGTCTCTGTACGTCTTGATCACAACAGCAATGTTGCGGAAGGCGTTGAAAAACTGGATACCGAAACAGCGGTTACCCTGGTTTACAACTTCTTCTAATCAGTATTCCTATGCGGCATAACGGCCGGATGTGGGCCTGCCAAAATCCCGGAAAATACGCAGTATTTATCCGGGATTTTTGTTTGTATTCATGCGGACATCTCGGCCCAACACTTACTGTCATCCCGGTCAATAAAAAACAGTCATCCCGGTCTCCGAGCCGGGATCTCCTGAAGCGTCTGGCAAAGTTAAAACAACCTGCTCTTTTCATTTGGTTCTTTGTATCGAGAAATACT
>JAYZXK010000033.1:0-6666 GCA_036141415.1 Pseudomonadota bacterium | reverse complement strand
CAAAACTCTTGACGTAATCCAAAAATCGCTCGAGCGCTGCAATCCTGGCCGGCCGCCCAACGACACGGCAATGTAAACCCACCGACATCATTTTTGCTGCCGACGCCCCCTCTTTATAAAGAAAGTCAAAACAATCTTTGAGATAAGCAAAAAACTGGTCACCAGAATTGAAACCTTGCGGTGCCACAAAGCGCATATCGTTAACATCTAGAGTATATGGGACCACCAAATGCTCTTTTCCATCAACTAAAACCCAGTAGGGTAAATCGTCAGCATAGGAGTCGGCGCAGTAAAGAATATCGTCGCGCTCAGCAATCAGGGCCAGTGTATTCGGGCTCGTTCTGCCAGTGTACCAGCCTGCAGGGGCTTTGCCTGTAAGCGCTTTATGACGAATGACAGATTCTTCAATCTGGGCCCGTTCTTCGTTGATATCCATGTCCTGAAAATGGATCCAGCGTAGTGCATGACTGGCGATTTCCCAGTCGGCATCAAGCATAGCTTTAACCGCTTCAGGATGCCGCTCAAGTGCCATAGTCACACCAAACACGGTGACCGGTATATTGGCCTGGGTAAACAAGCGGTGCAAACGCCAGAACCCGGCCCTGGAACCATATTCATAAATAGATTCCATGCTCAGGTGGCGGTCCGGATAGGCTTGTGCACCAATGATCTCTGACAGAAAGATTTCAGAGTGGCTGTCACCGTGCAGCACACAGTTTTCTCCGCCTTCTTCGTAATTCAGGACAAACTGCACTGCCACCCTGGCATTGCCCGGCCACTTCGGATGCGGTGGGTTTGCACCGTAGCCAATCAGATCTCTTGGGTAATCACTCATTTTGCTGACTCCGCGTATTTTTCAGGCACGGTGAGTCCACAGCCTGACAATATCAATTGCACCAGTTGCCGGGTTGCTTCATCAAAGTCTGCCCGTTTCATGGTTTTGCCTCGCAAACTGGTAATTTGTGCCGAAAAATCGGCGTAGTGCTGGGTGCAGGCCCAGATATGAAACAACAGATACAGCGGATCAACGGCTGTCATCCGCCCCTGGGCTATCCAACTGTTTAGAATAGCAACACGCCCTTCCATCCAGGCCACGTGCTCATTGCTGAAAAATTTATTGAGATAAGGCGCACCATTGAGCACTTCCATGGCGAAAATTTTAGATGCCTGAGGATGAGTCCGCGACATGGTCATTTTATCGGCGATGTAATCGGCCAGCGACTCTGCCGGATCGTCGTCTTCGGTCACCTGATCAAAGCGCGAATTCCACAGCGACATAATGTCCTGCAACATGGCCACGTATAAGCCCTGCTTGGATTTAAAATAATACAGAATATTGGTTTTCGGTAACTCCGCCTCATCAGCAATTTGCTGTACCGAAGTCCCCTTAAAACCGTAAGTTGCGAAAGCCTTTTCAGCCGCGGCCAGAATTTTCTGTTTGTTCTTAGCCCCGATACTACCGTCCATTTTCGATTTACTCGCCATTAATACTGCGTTCCTTGTGTTTCACCAACATTGACTGAGCACCTGAATGCCTTATCTTGTCACTTTCTCGTTGCTTTGTCTCAATACTGAGCCTGATTTACAGCAATTTCCTGACCACTTAGTCATTTTTTTTGCAGACCAAGTGGTCAGTCCACGTAATTGTCGACGCAGTATCCTGCGCTACACTTTACAGAGAGCAGGCAGAAGCATGACAAACGCCCTATTTGATAACGCCTTATACGCATGCCGGTTAGGCTGCAGCGCTATTTAAACACAAAAAACTGACCACTTGGTCTACTTTTTGAATAGTATTTCCGGTATGGTATGCGCTAATTCGCCCGCCATCTCAGGCCCGGAGCACAGGATGATAAAATTTTTACTTAATAATGAATTAGTTACGCTAGAAAATAATGCTGCAGAAGTGTCTGTACAGCAATACTTGCGTGATCAGAAAGCACTCACAGGCAGCAAGGAAGGCTGTGCAGCGGGCGATTGTGGTGCATGCACGGTCGTTCTTGGTGAAATTGCCCCTTCGCAAACAGGTATTTTTTACCGCAGTGTAAACAGCTGTATTACGCTCATGGCTGCGCTACACGGTAAACAGCTGATCACAGTGGAACACCTCAGTGACGGCAACACCCTGCACCCGGTACAGCAAGCTATGGTCGAACACCATGGCAGTCAGTGTGGTTTTTGTACGCCGGGTTTTGTGATGTCGATGTTTGCACTTTATCATACCGACCAACCCGCCACGCGTGAAACCGTTAACACCGCGCTGTCCGGCAATCTGTGCCGGTGTACCGGCTACCGGCCAATCATAGATGCGACGATAGATAGCTGCGCACACCGGGGCGCGGATAAGTTCACCGTACAGGAGAGCGAGGTACTTAAACAGCTACAGGCCATCGCTGCTGAGACATCCACACCGATGATGAACAAGGTTTATCTGCCATCGAGCCGTGAAGCCATGGCAGCCTTGCTGCAGGAACATCCGGATGCCCGTTTTGTGGCCGGTAGCACCGATTTGTCACTTGAATATACCCAACAGTTAAAAACACTCCCAACCCTGGTAAGCACTACCCGGGTTAAGGAATGCCGTGAACTGAAGGTAGACGAGCAAGCGGTTACCGTTGGCGCAGCGTTGCCGCTCAGCGACATCACACATGTGCTGCACGAGCATTTTCCTCAGTTACACGAATTGATTGACCGTTTTGCCTCCCTGCCAATAAGGAATCAGGCCACGCTTGGCGGCAATGTAGCTAATGCCTCTCCCATCGGGGATATGCCTCCGGTACTACTGGCCCTGAATGCCACCGTCATTATTGATAACGGCAGCGAATACCGCGAAGTCCCGGCCGATAAATTTTTCACTGGCTATCGCCAAACCGTGTTAGCCGATAAAGAGTGGATAAGCGCTATTCGCTTTAATCACCTCGATGAGCAGACGCAGTTAAAAGCCTACAAAGTCTCGAAACGCCACGAAGATGATATTTCTGCGGTCTGTGCCGTGTTTACGGTAACGCTGGACAACGGTAGCGTTAGCGCTATCAGCTCAGGTTTTGGCGGTGTGGCTGCTACTCCGGTTAGTTGCGAAGCGCTGGAACAGCGCTTGCTGGGTAAAACCTGGAGTGAGCAAAGTACCCGCCAACTGGGCATGAAAATCCTGGCTGAGGCATTTTCCCCGATTGATGATGTGCGGGCGAGCGCCAGCTATCGTAAACAAATTCTCGCCAATTTATGGCAGCGCTTCTGGTTTGAAACACAATCTGAACTATTAGCCACAACCCGGGTGACAGCTTATGCGTAAACTTGTCGATCAACCTTCACACAAGGCCGAACATTCACCGCTGCTGCGCTCTGAAAAACACGAAAGTGCTATCCGGCAAGTCTCGGGCAGCGCCCGGTATGTCGACGATATTCCCGCACCGGCATCGCTATGCTATGCCAGCGTTGGGGTTACCAATGTTGCCAGTGGCACGTTGACTTCACTGGATCTCAGCGCCGTGAGACAATCTCCCGGGGTTATCGACGTCATTACCATCAGCGATATACCCGGCCACACTGATATTGGCCCGGTGTTTGGTGGCGATCCTATTTTGCTCGATAACGAGGTTAAATTTCATGGCCAGCCGGTCTTCGCCGTCCTGGCAGAAACCCAGGAACAAGCACGGGTTGCCGCTACGAAAGCCACCATGACCTTTGCCGAAGCAGCGGCTATTCTGACCACCGATGAGGCACTGGCTGCTGATGCCAAGGTGCGCCCTACCCATGAATTTGGTCGTGGTGATGTCAGTAATACCCTGCAATCCGCCCCACTTACCGCTTCCGGTCATTTATCGGTGGGTGGTCAGGAACATATGTATCTGGAGGGTCAGGTGAGCCTGGCGATCCCTGAAGAAGAAGATCGCATGAGCATTTTTACCTCCAGTCAGCATCCCAGTGAGGTGCAAAAACTGGTGGCCGAAGTGCTGGATGTAAAATTACACCGGGTGGCGGTAGACATGCGCCGTATGGGGGGCGGTTTTGGTGGTAAAGAGTCCCAGGCTGCCCAGTGGGCGTGTCTGGCTGCGGTTTTTGCACTGCGTACCCGGCGCGCCGTAAAAATGCGCCTGCCGCGTATGATGGACATGCAGGTTACGGGTAAACGCCATCCCTTTGAAAACGACTATGAAATTGCCTTTAATGAAACCGGCAAAATGCTCGGTGCCAAAGTAACCGTATCAGGCAACTGTGGTCACTCACCGGATTTATCTGACGCCATTGTCGACCGCGCCATGTTTCACGTCGACAACGCCTATCAGCTAGGCGACACACACGTCACCGGCCACCGCCTGAAAACCAACATAGTTTCGCATACAGCATTTCGTGGCTTTGGCGGCCCTCAGGGGCTGATTATGGCCGAGCTGATGATGGACGTGGTAGCCCGAAAAACCGGTCTGGATCCGTTAAGCGTGCGTAAGCTCAACCTGTATGGCGAAGAGAATGGTACGGTTACCCCGTATGGAATGCCACTGGAGCAGGATATTCTGGCCGACCTCATTGGCAAGCTGGAAGCCGACAGTAATTACTGGCAGCGCCGCGAAGAAGTAAAGGCCTTTAACGCGGCCAGCCCGATTATCAAAAAAGGCCTGGCCCTGACGCCGGTAAAATTTGGTATTTCATTTACCGCCAAACACCTTAATCAGGCTGGTGCACTGCTGCACATTTACACCGATGGTAGTATTCAGGTCAATCACGGTGGTACCGAAATGGGCCAGGGTCTGCACACTAAAATCGGCCAGATTGTGGCCCATGAATTTGGCGTAACGCTGGATAATATCGAGGTAACCGCCACACGCACCGATAAAGTGCCTAATACCTCGCCCACCGCGGCATCAAGTGGTACCGACCTTAATGGTAAAGCGGCACAAAATGCCTGTATTACCATTAAAGAGCGCCTGGCCGCGTTCTTTGCCGAACAATTTAACGTGCCGGCAGAAGATGTGATCTTTGCGGCGGGTCAGGTAAGCGCCGGCGGTCATCACCTGCCCTTTACCCAGTTAATTCAGAATGCCTACATGGCGCGTATTTCCTTATCAGCAACCGGCTACTATCGCACGCCCAAAATATACTACGATCGCGAAACCGGCTCTGGCCGGCCATTCTTTTATTTTGCCAACGGCGCGGCGGTTTCTGAAGTCAGTGTGGATACCCTGACCGGCGAATATACCCTCGATAAAGTGGATATCCTCCATGACGTAGGTACCAGCCTTAACCCCGCCATTGACCGCGGCCAGATTGAAGGCGGCTTTATTCAGGGCATGGGCTGGCTCACCACCGAAGATTTACGCTGGGATGACAGCGGCCGGTTAATCTCCAATAACATGGCCACCTATAAAATTCCGGCGATTGGCGATACGCCTGCACACTTTAACGTTGCACTGTTTGATCGGCCCAACGCCGAAGACAGTATTTATCACTCCAAAGCCGTGGGCGAGCCACCCTTTATGCTGGCTATTTCCGTGTGGTGCGCCATTAAGGACGCCATTGCCAGTCTGGCCGATTATAAGGTGGATCCTGATCTGCCTGCCCCGGCCACACCAGAAAAAGTCCTGATGGCCATTAACGCCATACAGAATGCCGGTGGAGAGCAGTAATATGCAAAACGAAAAATGGCAGGTACGACGCTGGTTCGAGGCTATTCACTATTGCGAACAACACGCCGAGGGTTATGCGCTTATTACGGTACTAACTACGGCTGGCTCCACACCCCGTGAGCAAGGCACCAAAATGGTCGTCACCGCCGACCGCCAGTTCGACACCATTGGTGGCGGTCACCTGGAATTTAAAGCCATAGAACTGGCGCGACAAGCCCTGGCAGACAGTGTTAATCAGCGCCAGAACCAACAGGCGATCCACAGTTTTCCGCTGGCCAGTAAACTGGGCCAGTGCTGCGGCGGCGCGGTAAAACTGCTGATAGAAACCCACGTTAGTCACCGCCAGGTACTGGCGCTGTTTGGCGCGGGTCATGTAGCCCAGGCACTGGTGCCTATTCTTGCGCAACTACCGCTATCTGTGCGCTGGATGGATAACCGCGAATCACTTACTCCCAATGAGCCCCTGCCGGCCAATGTGGACTACCTGTGTGATGATGAACCGGTTGGCGAGATCCCCTTGTTACCCGCTGGCAGCTGGGTGGTAATTATGACTCACGATCATCAGCTGGATTTTGAGCTGGCAGAAAAAGCGCTCAAACACCCGGATTTACCTTATGTAGGTATGATTGGCTCACAAACCAAAGCGAAACGGTTTGTCCACCGTTTACAAAGCAAAGGCATAAGCGACGCGCAACTCAGCCGTTTTGTAACGCCCATCGGACTAAGCGATATTCCCGGCAAATTGCCGGTGGAAGTGGCGGTATCGGTAAGCGCACAAGTTATTCAGCGTTTACACGGAGTGAACGCTCCAGATGCCCCCTGCACTGCCGACACGACTAAGGAAGCACTTCATGACACTCAATGAATTAAATCAACTGGACGATAATGCCGCTTACGACTGGTTTGAAGCCAGCTGCGCGGCTGAGCGCTGGGTTAATGCCATGGTGACTGGCCGGCCATACAAAAGTGCTGCCGATGTCTACAGCTACGCGGTAGAGGTGTGGGAATCACTCACTGAAAGCGATTATCGCCAGGCCTTTGAGGC
>JAYZXK010000032.1:0-10278 GCA_036141415.1 Pseudomonadota bacterium | reverse complement strand
ACTGCGCAAGTCAGTTTTATCGCTGGTGTTACACGCCGCGAAACCATGTGCCAGGTTACCGCAAGACAACACGCCACGGTGTGGACCTTGTCCACGGGCGCGCTCGATTTTTGCCAGATAAGCCTGACGGCTGGCTTTACTGCGCTCTATAATGCGCTGCGTAACTTCGTTTACCTGTGTATTCATTACTGACTCCTACGGTGCCCATTTCAAGGTCACTTGTGCTGCGTTAATCACAGCAACAATTGGCTTTTCAGTGGCCGTGGCATTGGCAACTGCGTCTTCGAGTACCTGACGTTTCTTATCACCGGTCAGGTGTAGATAGATATTTCGGCTGGCGACAATCGCTGGCAGCGTCAGCGACATACGCTGATGCGGGGCTGTAGTCGGCTGTGTAGCAATGCAAACCCGGCCGCTGTTCAAAGCCAGGCCATCTTCGAGTTGCTCACAGCACGGGAACAATGAAGCGGTATGACCGTCTTCGCCCATACCCAGGATCAGCACATCAAATGGCTGCGACATAGCAGCTAACCTGCTTTCGCAAACTACCGCTGCATCGGTGGCATCAGCTTCGGCCGACTTCATTTCGATAAAGCGCGCCGCGCTGGCTTTGCCAACCAGCAGGTTTTGTTTAACCAGGCGGGTATTACTGGCATCACTGCTCTCTTCTACCCATCGCTCGTCAACCAGTGAAACATCCACACTGGCCCAGTCGATATCAATCTCGCTCAATGCTTTAAACAATGGCAGCGGTGTACGACCACCGCTCACCATCAGACTTGCCCGCCCGCGCTGAGCAATGCCTTGGGAAAGCTTTTCAGCAATCTCCGCGGCAAACTCTTCGTTCAGCGCCTCAGCACTTTCATATAATGATTGTGTTAATGGCATAATTACTTTTTCTTTGTGATTTTGCTTTCGTACCAGCTGCGGTCTTCACGCGCCAGCAACCCAATCGAAGCTACAGGGCCCCAGGTACCAGCCTGATAAGGCTCTGGCGGTTCATTACTGGTGCGCCATGCTGCCAGAATTGAATCTACCCAGGTCCACGCCTGTTCAATTTCGTCACGACGTACGAACAGCGCCTGGTTACCAAGCATTACTTCGAGTAACAGCTTCTCGTAGGCGTCCGGGATACGGTCGTCAGAGAACTCTTCAGAGAAACTCAGGTTTAATTTGGATTTTTGCAGATCCATAGAGCCTGAGCTAGTCAGTCCCGGCACCTTGTTCATAACGGTGATTTCGACACCTTCATCCGGCTGCAGACGAATAACCAGTTTGTTAGGTGGTAATGCACTGAAGCTTTCCGTAAACAGGTTATGCGGCTGACGTTTAAAGTAAATAACCACCTCAGATACCTTGGTAGGCAGACGCTTACCGGTTCTCAGGTAAAACGGTACACCGGCCCAGCGCCAGTTGTCTATTTCAGCTTTAATCGCTACAAAGGTCTCGGTTTTACTTACCGTATTGGCGTCATCTTCCTCAAGATAGCCCGGTACTTCCTTACCTTTTACAAAACCAGCGGTATACTGACCACGTACGGTCACGTCATTAACGTTGCTGGCATTGATTGGGCGCAAGGCTTTGAGGACTTTAAGCTTCTCGTCACGAATGCTGTCGGCATTGAGGTTCGCAGGCGGCTCCATGGCAACCAGCGACAGAATTTGCAGCAGGTGGTTTTGTACCATGTCACGCATCTGGCCGGCATCGTCGAAGTAACCCCAACGGCCTTCAATGCCTACCGACTCCGCTACTGAAATCTGCACGTGGTCAATGCAGTTGTGGTCCCAGTTGGTAGTAAAGATAGAGTTAGCAAAACGCAGTGCAATCAGGTTAAGTACCGTTTCTTTGCCAAGATAATGGTCAATCCGGTAAATCTGGGTTTCGTTGAAGTATTCAGCCACCTGTTCGTTGATGACCTTTGATGATTTCAAATCGTGACCGATGGGTTTTTCCAGCACCAGGCGTACGCTTGAATCAATAATATTACAACCGTGTAAACCGCGGCAGATGTCACCATAGATAGCTGGCGGAGTCGCCAGATAACAAACCATGGTGCGGTCCGGATTTACATGCGGCTCCAGCGCTGCGTAGCTGGCAATATCTTTCATATCGATTTGCGCATACGCGAGCCTTTGGTTAAATTTGCTCCAGGTTTCTTCGCAAACCGTTTCACCGGCAAATTCAGCCAGCGCATTCTTAACTTCTTCAACGTAATCTTCAGAGGTCAGCTCCTGACGAGCCACACCTACAATCGTTGTATCCGGATGCAACAACCCAGCTTTTTCGAGTTGGTATAAAGACGGCAACAGTTTGCGTCGAGAAAGGTCACCTTTGGTACCGAACAACACAAAATCGCAGGCTTCAAAAGAACTATCCATCACCATGAATTTGGCCTTATTTCAATTTATACAGTGGGCTGCTGTCATACAGCATGCCATCGTGGTAATTTGTTGCCATATAGTTAACAACAAATGTAGTAAAATTACAACTTTTGTTTCGCATTTGAATTAACAAAAATCTTTGTTCGCAGATTTTCACCCTAACCTAGGCATAGCGCGGACTTAATCGTGTAAGTTTAGCCTAAATACAACCAAAGTAGTAATCAATAAAAAGGGTTTGAAACCGCCTATTTACCGGCCAGGTTGCCCCAAACCATTACACTGTTGATTGTTTGAAGCATCAGTCTGTTGTGCACTATTTTTGCAGCAGTTAAGCTAATTTACTTTGCCATTGGTCATACAATATTAATTTAAAGACCCTCGCCAATAACCGCCATTTTTTGAATCTGATCATCCTGAAGTTTAATTTCGAGATGAAATACCGCAAATCATGTTAATAAATTACATTTTTCTTGTACGATCTTTCATATTCAGTAGTATAGCGCTTGGGAGAACACACTTTTCACACTCAGTGTTATTGAAAATAATATGAATATTTTAGAAAAAATCACACAGCACAAATCTGCGTTCAGTAAATCGGAGCGAAAGGTGGCAGAAGTGATACTGGCGAATCCTCAGTCGGCGATCCATTCCAGTATAGCAACTCTGGCTAAAATGTCAGATGTCAGCGAACCAACGGTTAACCGTTTCTGTCGTCGTCTTGACACCAAAGGCTTTCCGGATTTTAAACTTCACCTGGCGCAAAGCCTGGCCAACGGCACGCCTTATGTTAACCGGCATGTAGACGAAAACGACGGTCCGGACGAATATACCAATAAGATCTTTGAATCAACTATGGCGTCGCTGGAAGTGGCTCGTCAGTCGGTGTGCGTAAACACCGTCAACCGAGTGGTTGACTTGTTAACCCAGGCACAGCGTATCTCGTTCTTTGGCCTGGGCGCCTCAGCCTCTGTTGCCCATGATGCTTTGAACAAGTTTTTCCGCTTTAATGTGCCGGTGGTGTATTTCGAAGATATTCTGATGCAGCGCATGAGTTGTATGAACTGTAACTCAGGCGACGTCGTTATGTTGTTTTCACACACCGGCCGCACCAAAAGCCTGGTTGAAATCGCCCAGATAGCCAAAGCCAATGACGCTACAGTAGTAGGCATCACATCGGCTGACAGTCCGCTGGCGAATGAGTGTACCTATGTGTTATCGCTGGAAGTCCCGGAAGATACCGATATGTATATGCCGATGGCTTCACGGATTGCTCAGTTAACACTTATAGATGTGCTGGCGACCGGCTTTACCCTGCGTCGTGGCAATAAATTTCGTGAAAATCTTAAACGCGTAAAAGATACATTAAGAGGCTCCCGCTACGAAAAACGCGGCAATGAAGCCTAAACAATCCTGGCGGGTAGATTTTGCTGCCCGCTTTATTATGTTGCACTAATATTTTTTTCGACAATACTCCCCCCTTTTTAATGCCCTCGCCTTGGCGCTTCTTAAGGCTTAGCGGTTCATTTGTGTTACTTTTTATTGCCACTGCTGTTCCGACCAATATAAAGAATCTTTAATCAACCATTCACAATTTGGTCAAATTCGTCTACTATTTTGTAATTAAATTACGAAATAGATTTTCAGCTATACTTAATCACTGGTTGTCCCAACTAAACTATTAACAAGCGATAACACACATGACTAGAAGAACGAAAATCCTGGCTACCTTAGGGCCTGCTACAGACACGCAAGAAAAAATTGAAGCGATTATTGCCGCCGGCGCAAACGTAGTACGCATGAATTTTTCCCATGGCCAGGCAGAAGATCATATTGAGCGTGCCAAGCGTGTACGCGCTGCTGCTGCCAAACTGGGTAAATACGTCGCGATTTTAGGCGACCTGCAAGGGCCAAAAATTCGGGTTTCACGCTTTGCTAACGACAAAGTGTTTCTTAAAGAAGGCGATCCGTTTGTGCTGGATGCAGAGCTCGATCGCGATGCAGGAAATGAGCAACAAGTCGGTATCGACTATAAAGCGCTGCCTGATGACGTTAGTACTGGCGATATCCTGTTACTCGACGATGGCCGTATTCAATTAGAAGTAACCGGCGTTGATGGCCGTAAAGTGCTAACCAAGGTAACCGTAGGCGGCAAGCTGTCTAACAATAAAGGCATCAATCGCCTCGGTGGCGGTTTGTCTGCTGAAGCACTGACAGAAAAAGACAAGCGTGACATTCTTACCGCCGCTGAAATTGGCGTAGATTACCTTGCTGTCTCTTTCCCACGCAGCGGTGCAGACCTTAACTATGCCCGTGAACTGGCTGAAGCAGCTGGCTGTAAAGCCAAAATCTGCGCCAAGGTAGAACGTGCCGAAGCCGTTGCCACCGATGAAGCCATTGATGACATTATCAGCGCATCAGACGCGGTAATGGTTGCCCGTGGTGATTTGGGGGTAGAAATTGGTGATGCCGAGCTGGTGGGTGTTCAGAAAAAACTGATCGCCCGCTCTCGCCAGTTAAACAAGGTGGTTATCACGGCAACCCAGATGATGGAGTCGATGATTGAAAGTCCAATGCCTACCCGTGCAGAAGTAATGGATGTGGCTAATGCCGTACTGGACGGTACCGATGCGGTAATGCTTTCAGCCGAAACTGCAGCGGGCAGCTATCCGGTTGAAACGGTAAAAGCCATGGCCCGTGTTTGTGAAGGCGCAGAAACCCACCCGAGTGTAAAAATCTCCAAGCACCGCATGGACGAACTATTTGGTTCAGTGCATGAGACCATCGCTTTATCAGCGGTGTATGCTGCGAACCATTTACCGGGTGTAAAAGCAATTGTAGGCCTGACAGAAAGTGGCAGCACGCCGCGCCTGATGTCACGTATCACTACTACCCTGCCTATTGTTGCCATGTCACGTCACGAAGAAACGCTTAATCTGATGGCGTTATATCGTGGCGTAAAACCGGTTTTCTTTGACTCTCGCGACAGCGCACCTGGTGAGCTGCGTAAAGATGTCGTAGCTCTGCTAAAAGAGAAAAACCTGGTGGAAAACGGTGATATCGTGATCCTGACCCACGGTGACCGCATGGAAACCATCGGTGCTACTGACGCGATTAAAATCATCGTCGTTGAATAATTCGAGTAATATGCTGATGCCGGGAAAGCCAATGGCGCTCTCCGGCATCGCTTTTAACAATACTCTATGACCAGCTAATCCCCTGTCTCGTATCATTTTAATCAATCACCTGAGCTACTAACAGCCATTCCTCTTCAACATTTTAAGCCAGTTGTAGCCTGAGTAACTTGTTAGCGCCTGCAATTGTCAACAAAAGTCATTAGCCATTAGCGCTGCCATAGAATTTTAGCAACCCTCTAATTTTGCATAACATCCACGCTTCCACCGTGAATAATTGCGACACATTTAGCAAGCGTAACCAGCCTGCGCTAAGCAAACAACGCCAGAAAAATAATAAACCATTGTTTAATCGAGTAATTTACAACCTGGCATAGCACTCGCTTTATAACTTATGACATTCCCCATAAGGGGGTCATTCATAAAATTGGAGTGCATATATGACACGACTTGCAAAAATCATTGCCTTAACCCTTTCTCTTACCACCGGCGCAGTTTCTTCTGTTTACGCAGCCCAGAAAGTACAGGACAACGAAAAAGCAATAAATCAAATTGAGACATCTGTTGAACAACAACAGTTTGATGATTCAACGTTAGAAAAATTTACCGTGGCCATGCATGCGGTACAAGATGTCGCCAAAGAGTTTGAGGTTAAGTTGCAGCAAGAGCAGTCCACCGAAAAACAGCAACAATTGCAAGCGAATGCTCGTGAGGCGATGGTTGACGAAATAAAGCAAGCTGGTCTTGAGGTAAAAACCTATACCACTATCGCACAGCTGGTGCGTCAGGATGAAGCGCTTCGCAAACGTGTAATGGACATCGTTAACGACCAGGACAACAGCTAACCTTATCCTTTTACAAAGCGCCGCCAACCAGCGGCGCTTTTTTTTCTCAGTAAATTCAGAGTCAGAACGGCCGTTATGCCAATACAGTAAAGTAGTCTTCCGGTTCAAGTGCTGGCTTAGGTGCGGCGTCCTGGGCTGGCGTACCCAGATATAAGAAGCCAACAATTTCGTTGTCGGCAGACACACCCAGTCCTTCTTTTACAATTTCGCAATGGGCATATTCACCGGTACGCCACATCCCCTGAAAGCCTTGGGCAACCGCAGCCATTTGCATAGCCATAGCCGCACAACTGGCCGACGCATACTGTTCTATGTGAGGGACTTTTTCGTGTTCCTGATAGGCCGTGGTGATCACAATAATCATCGGTGCACGGGTGGGTAATTGCGGCGCGCGCTGAATTTCACGTTCCGTTTTATCATTATCAATCGCGGACTGCTCAAACAATGCGCCGAGCTTGTCGAGCCCCTTGCCCTCACACACAATAAATCGCCATGGTTTAAGCGCTGCGTGATCCGGCGCATGTAATGCTGCGCGTTTAATATTATCCAACGCCTCACCTGCCGGTGCCGGCGCGGTAAGTCGGGGCTGTGAGCGACGATTGATAACAAGTTCCAGTGCATCCATGGTGCTCTCCTTCTGGCAAAATTATTAAGTGTACCCGAGCTGATACGGGCTATTTCACAAAAAGACCAGCATACTGACAAGTGGTTTTAGTGCAATCCCCGAAAAATAATTTATTGGCGATTAAAATGCCGTGCCAGATAATAATCAACACTCACATAACGCCCGCCACCAAAGCAGAACAACACCGTGAGCATTATAAAATAGGTTGCTGCAAACTCTATCCCGTTGTTCAGGATCACGAAGTTACCGCTGGACGTCAGCCAGTCTATATAACCATGCTCGTTGAGAATGGCCTTTGCGGCAGACAATTTTTCGGGTGCTGCCATGACAGACTCATTCATTATTAATGTGCCATCGGCCAGCCAGCTACCTGCATCTGCAATGGCTGGCCAGCCGTGTTGCCAGTGTACGGTGATCATGGCCACCACCATGGTTACCATTAAAGGAATGGCAGTTAACCGGGTAGCCAGGCCAAGTACTAACAACGCAGCCCCAATAAACTCACTCAATGCAGCCAGGCCGGCCAGTAAAAATGGCATCGGCAATCCAAGTCCATAGTCCGGATCACCAAACCAATCCACTGTGCTGTTAAAGTTACTCAGCTTCTGCCAACCTGCCTGCGCCATAACAGGGGCAAGGTATAACCTTGTTAATAATAAGGGGATACCGCTTAAAGAGGTCGCCGTCCCATTTAATTTAGTATTTAACTTACGGATAATTGCGCTCACTACGGTTTACCTCAATAATGCCGGGTACGATTAAGACCGCGGGATAACGTTTTTTCTTTCATTCAATGAGTCGTTTTTCTGAGTTAATGCAAAAGGGTCAGCGCAAGGTGAATTACAGGCAACGCCAGGGGCGCCTGCTAATGACTTTGTCTGATGATCAGCACAGGGCCATTGCCAGATTGATTCAGCAATGGCTGAATGAAAGTTCTGATTCACCTGCTGTATCGGCTACAGCTAAGAAGCGTCATCGATAGAGGCAATAACATTTCATTACAAAATTAACTCGCGATAATTTTTTGAATCGATAACATTAGATTGTTTTGTCAATTAGGTAAGTAGTCAGTATGGCCGAAAAAAGTAAAAGCTGGACCAAAGCTCTGTTTGTGGGGTTATGGACCGCCCTGAATTTTTGTCGAAAATTGTTTTTTAATATTGTGTTTCTGGTCATTATTATCGGCATTATCGCTGTGGCCAGCCGTGAAGAGAGCGTCCCTCAGGTAACCCCTGGCAGCGCCCTGATGCTTACCCTTAATGGCGCACTGGTGATCCAGAAAACCGCAGTTGACCCGGTTTCTGAGTTTCTTCAGGAAGCCTTTGATGAAGAGCCCGAGAACCCGGAAGTGTTGGTTCGCGATGTGGTTAAAGTGCTCGAAAACGCCAAAGCAGATAAGCGTATCAAGGCTGTAGTACTTAACCTGCAGGGCTTACGTGGCGGCGGCCTGGATAAGCTACGTACCATTGCGAACGCCATCGACGATTTTAAAACCTCTGGTAAGCCGGTACTGGCCGTTGGCGATTACTACACCCAGGCACAGTATTATCTGGCAGCCCATGCCGACAAGGTGTATCTCAACCCCATTGGCGGTGTTTCAATCGACGGTTATGCCAATTACGGTATGTACGTTAAGCGCGCGCTGGAAAAGCTCAAAGTGAATATGCACATTTTCCGCGTAGGCACATTTAAGTCGGCGGTGGAGCCCTATATCCGTGAGGATATGTCTGATGCGGCCAAAGAAATGAACGAGCGCTGGCTGAATCAATACTGGGAGCAATATAAAGCTGATGTTGCGGCTGCGCGCGGTGTTGACATCAATAATTTTGACGAGAGCCTTGAAGTGATGCTGGAAAATTTCGAGCAGGCTGGTGGCAACTCTGCCCAATACGCAATCCAGAAAGGCTGGGTTGATGAAGTCAAAACCCGTGAGGAAGTGCGTCAGGAAATTATAGACCTGGTCGGCCAGGACGAAAATAACCGTGCTGGTTTCAAACTCACCACCTACCGCAACTACAACCGGGTAATTAATCCGCCTGTTCCTATGATTGCCCATCAGGGCGATAAAGTAGCTGTGGTAGTGGCTAAAGGCACTATTATGGACGGTGAACAGCGCGCCGGAAACATTGGCGGCAACAGCACCGCAGAAATATTACGTCAGGCTCGCCTGGATGACGAAGTAAAAGCGGTAGTGCTGCAGGTTGACTCGCCGGGAGGCAGTGCATCGGCGTCTGAGATTATTCGTCAGGAAGTGCTTAATTTACGTAGCGCTGGCAAACCAGTAGTGGTTTCAATGAATACTTACGCCGCTTCAGGCGGTTACTGGATTTCGGCTTCAGCGGATAAAATATTTGCCAGTCCAAGTACCATTACCGGTTCGATTGGTGTATTTGCTGCGTTAGCCACCTTTGAGGATGCCGCTGATTACCTGGGCGTTGATACCGACGGTGTCGCCACTACAGAAATGGCCGGATTCTCTACCCTGCGCGGTATTGATCCGGTGTATAAGCAACTTATTCAGCGTAGTATTGAAAACAAGTACAGTGAATTTTTAACTCTGGTTGCCAGCGAGCGCGGTATGGATGTTAGTGCGGTAGATGACATTGCCCAGGGCCGTGTATGGATTGGCACCGATGCGCTGCAAATTGGCCTGGTGGACGAATTGGGAACACTGGAAGATGCCGTGACAGCCGCTGCCGATCTGGCCGGTGTAGACAATTACGATACCGTTTATATTTCCCGTAAGCTGTCTGAAAAAGAATTGTTCTGGAAAGAGTTTTTTGGTCAGGCAGTTATCTACGCCCTGAAGCTCAATCTGATTGATAACAACAATATGCTAACGGGTTTGGTGCGTGAAACCATGGCGCAGGTTGATTTAATATCATCGCTCAACGATCCACAAAACATTTACACCCTGTGTGTTAGCTGCCGGGTGATGGATAACCATTGATATCCGCCAGCGACAAGCAGTTACTTAATGACCGCCTCGAAGCGTTATATCTCGAGGCGGCAAGCTATTTCCAGCGCGAGTTTGAACGCCCCACGCTTACCTTCAGGCGCAGTGGCCGCCATGCAGGCACGGCGTTTTTACAACAAAACCGGATAAACCTTCACCCGGTATTGTTTGCTCACAATAGAGAAGCTTACTTTTCCGACGTGCTGCCGCATGAGATCAGCCATCTGTTGGTTTATCAGTTGTACGGGCGGGTGAAGCCCCACGGTAAGGAATGGCAGGCCATGATGCAGGAGGTGTTTAACTGCGCCCCCGAAACCCGCCATGAATTTGATTTATCGCC
>JAYZXK010000031.1:0-7317 GCA_036141415.1 Pseudomonadota bacterium | reverse complement strand
TACAAACCCTTCCGCATCGGCGACTTCATTGAACTGGAAAGCGGTGAACAAGGCTTTGTGGATAAAATTGGCTGGCGGTCTACCTGGATAAAAATGCTGCCAAACAATATCGTTATCGTCCCTAACGCCAAAGTGTCGCAGTCAAAAATTATTAATTACTATTATCCGGAAAAGGAGCTGTCGGTACCGGTAGAAGTTGGCGTGCACTATAATTCTGATTTGGAATTTGTTGAAAGAGTCACTCTGGAGGTGGCTAATCAGATACTGCTCGAACACGAATGGGGAGTTGAGTCATACGATCCCTTTGTGGTGTACCACACCTTTGATAATTCCAGCATTAATTTTACCGTAATGCTAAGAACCAAAGAGTATTTTAATCGCTTCTTTGTAAAGTCGACTTTTATCAAAGCACTACACAAGCGATTTAATGAAGAGAATATTGTTATTCCGTTCCCTATTACCGCGCTCAATTTGCAGCAGGAAGGCGCAGAATCGGTAATGGCTGGTCGTTATGCAGAACAACTCGACGCCGGTCAATCGGCGGATGCAGAAACTAAATGATTAACGGGCGCACAGTACAACCGGCTGTGCGCACCGCGTTTATACTGCTATACCTTAACGGCCAGCAAATCACACTCAATGCCGTGCAACACTGAATTGGCTGTAGAGCCTAGCAATAACTGCACGCCGCTCTGGCCATGTGTACCCATAACGATTAAATCGGCACTGAGCTTTTTGGCCATTTCGTGGATCTCTTCGGCAGCAGAACCAATTGCTACATGCAGATGCGTTCTGGGGATCCCGTGTCCGTCGGCAATGCCCTGTAATTTCTTAAGCGCCTGTTCACGCACCTCTTCTGAAAAATCCCGCTCTAAAAACAAGCCATAGGGCTCAAAATTAGTTTGCGGATAGGCAACGTATATCAGATTTATTTTGCCCGCTGAGCCAGCCAGCTCCAGGGCTTTTCCCACCACTTTACTGTGCTCATTGGCAAATACATCAATTGCAACTAAAACGCTGTTATAACCACTCATTGTCAGCCTCCTTATTTGGCTGTTCTGTTTACCTTAGTGTAGTACATCTGTGTGATGACTATTTGATGTTTATCAATATTTTAACTGTTCGGTAAAATAGATTCATACACCAGCGCTAAACCGACTGGGTTTCATGATTCACTTCAGCCAGGGTATTCGCCGGTTTAAAGGTCGAGGCACAAGCCTCCTTTAAGTGTAACTGATAGGCCTTAGGCGCATCGTCTTCATCGATAAAACTACCAGGATGAATTAACGGGAAGATCTCGTCGTAACGTAGTACGGTGTGCTGATCAACCCGGCGAAAAATGTGCGTACGATTTAAGTCTGCAGTACTGCTATGACCGGTAGACGATAAAATATCCACCATGGCCAGGATGGTTTTCTTATGGAACATGGCTACCCGGCTACTTTTATGGTTTACATCCAGCCCTTTGTATAACTCAGGATCCTGAGTAGCGACACCGGTCGGACAGGTATTAGTATTGCAAGATAATGACTGCACACAACCAATGGCAAACATCATTCCCCGGGCACTGTTGCATAAATCAGCGCCTAAGGAGAGGTTTTTGACAATCTGAAATGCGGTAATGATTTTACCTGAGGCAATAATTTTTATCCGATCTCTGAGGTCAAAACCCACCAGGGCATCATCGACAAATGCCAACGCTTCTCTGAGCGGAAAACCAATCGAATTTGAGTATTCCAGCGGTGCCGCTCCGGTGCCGCCTTCCCCGCCATCCACGGTAATAAAATCCGGTGTAATCCCGGTTTGCTTCATGGCTTTACAAATAGCCAGAAACTCACTTTTTCGCCCCAATGCCAGTTTAAAACCGATGGGTTTGCCACCGGATAACTCTCGCAACTTCTGAATAAACTCGAGCATTTCCAGCGGTGTGTTAAACGCATTATGGGTAGGCGGTGAAATAACATCTTCGCCAGCAGTTACGCCGCGAATGTCAGCAATCTCCTGACTGTTTTTATGGGCCGGCAAAATGCCCCCATGGCCGGGCTTAGCGCCTTGCGATAGCTTTATTTCTATCATTTTTACTGCGGGCAGATTGGCTTTTTCCTCGAACTGCAATTCATTAAAACGGCCATCCTTTGTTCGACAGCCAAAATAGCCCGTGCCTATCTGCCACACAATGTCGCCGCCGTTTTCAAGGTGGTAAGGTGTAAGCCCGCCCTCGCCAGTGTTTTGGTAAAAACCGCCCAGCGCAGCGCCTTTATTTAACGCCAGCACAGCGTTTTTACTCAGCGCGCCAAAGCTCATGGCTGAAATATTAAGAATACTGGCTGCATAGGGCTGTTTACAATCCGGACCGCCAATAACGACCCGGGGATCGTCGTCGAGATCGTCAACGCTTAATGCTGACAAGGAATGACCAATCCATTCATAGCCCGACTTGTAGGTGTCAATTTGCGTACCGAATGGCACACTGTCCATACTGCCTTTGGCACGCTGATAAACAATTGAGCGAAACATCCGGCTAATTGGCCGGCCACTGGTTTCGGTTTCCAGCAGGTATTGCTGAAAAAACGGCCGGAAATCTTCGATTATCCAGCGCATACGGCCAATCAGGGGAAAATTAACCAATAAGGAATGTTTGTGCTGACGACTATCGTAAAGTGCTACGCACAGCAGGCCACCGCTTAGCGCTACTAGCCACCAGAGCACCGGTAACCAAAGGCTTAGCACAATACTGATAACCAACGCCGCAATCAGGTAGGTAAAAATTAACTGTCGCACATCAACTCCTTGATTATATTGATTTGGCAGGTTCTATATGGATGATGACATCATACAGATCAAACTCCTCTTTGAGACGGTCCCCGAACGCATGAGACAGGGCATGCGCCGCAGTGAGCGAGAGCTGTGGATCAATGCGTAGGATCAGATCGCAGATCACCTGCTCACCCATCGCCCGGCTGCGGATATCAGTCACTTGCTCAATAGCCTTAAACTCACTGACAATCGCTTCAAGCCGAGCCTGAGTAAACAGCTCGTCTGTTACATCAGCGTCAACAAGTACCGGTAATGCCTGCTGAAAAAGCTCCCAGGCCAGTTTGCCAACAAACACCGCTACCAGTAAGCAAAACAGGGTATCAAGCCAGTAGTAACCAAGTGCGGCGAGTTGCCAGCCAACTAATACAGCAATGGAGGTCAGTACATCGCTGAAGGTATGTTTGGCATCTGCTGCAAGCAGCTTTGAGCGCAACTTCTTAGCCTGTGCGCCTTCCCATTGGCTAAGGGTAAAATTAACTACAATGGCCAGAATAAGAATGGCCAGTCCGGCATAGCTCTGCTGCACCACCTGACCGTGATTTTCAATAGCATAGGCTACTAATTCGAACGCCACGACACTCAGCAGCACCGCTAAAATAAAAATAGCCAGGTATTCAAATTTCTGGTGACCATAGGGATGAGAATGATCCGGTGGCTTATGGCTAATGCGCATAGCCACAATCGCGATAATATTATTGGTTAAATCGGTAAATGAGTGTAAGGCATCGGCCAGGATCACCGATGATTGGGTAATCAAACCGATTACCAGTTTTACCAGGCACAATAGCAGGTTTACCGCCCCTTCAATAATGAGTACGCGGGTGATTGCACGGTTTTTTGACGTCTCCTTACTCATTATCGACAATCCCCCCCACACTACTTCGTCAAGTAAGTTTACAGCACAAATCACACAGCTAAACGCAGATTAAGCACAAAAATTGATCAAAAATACGTCAATTATTTGACTTTTGTAGCATTGCGTGCTCAATTAATCACCTGTAACATTCGGCTTGAAATCGGTAAGTTTACGATTCTTAACATCATAATAATCCATAAATATAAATTCTGGCATTAAATCAGTCAGATAAAATAATAAGTGCGCGAAAATGGAAAAATTAGAAACCGTAAAACGATTAGTTCGTCAGAACAATTACAGAGACAACGACATAACCTATAAACAATGCCAGGAGCTCGGCGTTACGGTTAATCGTGTAGGTCTGGAAATATTCGCCCGTAAGCTGCGAGCAATGGACAGAGCAGACGAAATTAACGCGTACAAAGAGCAGTCCATGGCCGCTCAGGCGGAACAAAACGGCACTCCTTCCGCGAGGCTCTCTTTTGAGAAATCTTCCTATATTCCTGGCGCCGTTGGGCAGAATTTTTCATCGTCTTCTCAGTACGCCAACGTTACCCCGTTAAATAAAGCGGAAGTTCACCGCAAACCCTTGCCGAACGACCCTACCGAACGTAAACGGGAAATCACCTTCGAACTGGGTACTATCAAGGTACGTGAATACGAATTGCTGCAGGAGCTGAATATTCTGGAGCACAGCGAGAGATTGGCCGAAGCTCACTGAAACTGAACTTTGGTCTCTTCATTTCCGCACAGCGTTTACTACTTCGGCAAGTCTGGTTGGTAAATCGGCTTGGCGTGCACCCTATCGACTAAAACATTGGTATATCAGCCTGGTTTTCACCGTATTTTTTGCATAAGTTACTTTGCCACTCATTGAACTATCGTGATATTTTGTAGGAAACCGGTAATTCGATAGCATTTAATGGAATATATTTTTTTACTCTTCGCTTTTGTATGTGGCCTGGGCGTAAAACTTGTAGGCATCCCACCGTTGGTTGGCTATCTGGTTGCCGGATTTCTGCTTAACGCATTTGGCTTTTCCGCCACCCCTGCTATTACCACATTTGCCAATCTGGGCATTACCATAATGCTCTTTACGATTGGCCTTAAACTGAATATAAAAGACTTGTCCAAACGGGAAGTCTGGGCCGGCAGTATTGCGCATACGGTGCTGTGGGTAGTTGTTATTACCGCATTGCTGATAGGTGCTGGCGTGGTGCTAAGTGCTTTAACCGGCCAGGTGGACTGGCAATCCGCAGCCCTGATTGCCTTTGCTCTGTCTTTCAGCAGTACGGTGTGCGTTGTAAAAGTACTTGAAGAAGCCGGTGAATCAAAAACCCGCCATGGCAAACTGGCCATTGGTGTGCTGGTTATGCAGGATATCTTTGCCGTGGTTTTTCTGGTTGTCGCCACCGGAAAAATTCCCAGTTTATGGGCGCCGCTACTGTTGCTAATTATTCCATTAATGCCTGTTTTAAAACGCGTGCTCAATCAGTCCGGGCATGGTGAGTTACTGCCTCTTACCGGGTTTATCTTCGCCCTTGGCGGATATCACTTATTTGAACTGGTCAATATCAAAGGCGATCTTGGTGCGCTTATCTTTGGGTTATTATTTGCCCCCCATCCAAAAGCCGCGGAAATGGCAAAGTCTCTGCTGGCATTTAAAGATCTTTTCCTGATTGGTTTTTTCTTATCCATCGGCTTAACCGCCCTGCCGGATATCAATATGCTAATGATGTCGGGCCTGCTGGTACTGATCATTCCTATCAAATTTATGCTGTTCTTCTGGCTATTTACCCGTTTGCAATTGCGTGGCCGTACTGCCTACCTAGGTGGTTTGGTGTTGTCAAACTACAGTGAATTTGGCCTTATTGTGGGGGCGTTGGCAGTGAGCCTGGGCATGCTGGGTGAAAAATGGCTGGTGGTGTTGGCAGTAACTACCTCAATTTCGTTTATTTTTACCAGTATTGTGTACCGCTACTCACACAGCATTTATCAGCGCATCAAAGAACCGGTTAAAAAGCTGGAGAGTCCGGTTCGGCTTAAAGAAGACATCTACCCCGAAATTACCCGCGCCAAGATCCTTGTGGTTGGCCTTGGTCGTGTTGGTATCGGTGCATTTACTTCGTTAAATAAGATTGCAGACTCCCGCGTATGGGGAATGGATGCTGACCGCGCAAAAATTCAACGTATGCGCAGGGACGGCTTGAATGTAATCAATGGCGACGGAGAAGATGTCGACCTGTGGGAAAATCTGAATATTCGCCATGTGCAGCTGGTGTTACTGGCTCTGCCATCTATTGAGGATGCCATCAATATTACCAAACAGCTAAAAAACGCGGGTTACACCGGCAAGATAGCCGCTATAGCCCGCTATGAGGATGAAGTATCTGCCCTGGCCGATAATGGCGTGGACAAGGTGTTTAACTTCTTTACCGAGGCCGGACTGGGTTTTGCTGAGGAGAGCTTGTCTTTAGTCGAGTAATCAGAGGGTTACACCAAATGCTAACAAAGGACAAACCGATAATCGTTATCATTTGTATGTGACTGTTTTTTATAGAAAAACTTGATATGTCGTACAATACCGCCTACACTTAAATCATTAAACGCTCAGGAATCAGATTATGCAAGGCGATAAATCGGTAATTGCCATACTAAACGAAGTGTTAACCAGTGAGTTGACCTCGATCAATCAATACTTCCTTCATGCCCGTATGTTTAAAAACTGGGGCCTGGAAGAACTCAACGAAAAAGACTACAAAAAGTCGATTAAAGACATGAAACAAGCCGATGAACTCATCGAGCGCATTTTGTTTCTGGAAGGTCTGCCTAATCTTCAGGCGCTGGGAAAGCTGTATATCGGTGAACACACCGAAGAAATGCTTCAGTGCGATAAGAAGTTTCAGGAAGAACAACTTCCTCTGCTCCGCAAGGCTATCGCCCTGTGTGAGGAAAAACAGGATTATGTGAGTCGCGATATTCTTGAATCGTTGCTCGAATATGAAGAAGAACACCTAGACTGGATCGAAACTCAGGAATACCAGATTGAAAACATGGGTATCGAGAACTATCTGCAAGCACAAGTATTGGGAGACGACTAATGCAGGGTAATCAAAAAGTCCTTGACGGCCTCAACGAACTGCTCTCATACGAGCTCGCGGCGATGGATCAGTATTTCATTCATGCACAAATGTACCTCGATTGGGGTTTCAATAAATTGTATGAGCGCATCAATCACGAGTTCGACGATGAGAAAGGCCATGCCACTAAGCTTATCGATCGTATGTTGATGCTTGAATACGCCCCGGATATGACTCAGCGTACCGGCTTTAAAGTGGGTAAAGACGTACCGGAAATGCTCGAAAGCGATTTGCGTGTAGAGTACGAAGTCGGTGATAAATTAAAAGAAGTTATCGCTGTGTGCGAAGAAGCCCAGGATTACGTTACGCGTGACTTTTTAGTCGAACTGCTCGACGACACCGAAGTAGACCACGCGCACTGGCTTGAACAGCAGCTTAAGCTGATTAAAATCCTCGGCTTACCTAATTACCTGCAGTCTCAGATGTAATACCAATCCGCATAGTAGTTTGCCCACTCAGCAAGACTGGCAGGTTTTGTGGCTAGGCTTGGTTGCGCAGGTTTGG
>JAYZXK010000030.1:0-4953 GCA_036141415.1 Pseudomonadota bacterium | reverse complement strand
GATTTACTCCGCGAGTGCCAGGGCACCTATAAGCTGGGGATTGATTTTGTCGACTGGTATCAAAAAGGCCAGAGCTATTTTCATCCGTTTGGGTTTTATGGCCGCGATACGCCGGAGTTCTCTTTTCATCAACTGTGGCTGCGCTTGAATGCAATGGCCGCAAAAGGCGAAATACCTGCCGACGCTCCGGGTATTATCAGCGATTATAATCTGTGTACCGTAGCAGCTATGCAAGGGCGTTTTGCTCCGCCTCAGGGGGGGGCTGATACCATCTTGTCGACCATGCGCTACGCCTATCATTTTGATTCTGCCCGCTATGGTCAGATGCTCCGGCGCTATGCCGAGCAACGCCATGTAGAACGCATTGAAGGCATCGTTAACAGTGTTGAACAGGATTGCAATACGGGCCTGCTACAATCAGTAACGCTTAACAACGGGCAGGTGCTAGAAGGTGACCTATTTGTCGATTGTAGCGGCTTCAAAGCGCTGTTGATTGATGGTGCGATGCACAGCGAATTTGTCGACTGGCATCACTATTTACCCTGCGACCGGGCTATTGCTGTGCAAACCAAATTAGCCGGTGCGCCCGATCCGTTTACCCGTTCCACAGCCGATGATGCCGGTTGGCGCTGGCGTATACCATTGCAAACCCGGTTAGGCAACGGCCATGTATACAGCAGTGACTTTATGGAACAGGACGAGGCACTGCAAAAATTACTTGCTGGCGTACAGGGAGAGCCGGTTACACAACCGCTGCCGCTTAAGTTTCGTACCGGGCATCGTAAGGCATTCTGGGAGAAGAATTGCGTAGCCATCGGGCTGGCTGGTGGGTTTATTGAGCCGTTGGAATCCACCAGTATTCACCTCACTCAAATGGGGATCCAGCGATTAGTGAATTTATGGCCGGGGCGCGGCTGTAACCGCTCAGAGATAGCTCAGTACAATGCATTAATGACCGCCGACTATGAGCGCCTGCGCGACTTTATCGTGCTTCACTATAACGCTACCGAGCGCGAGGATACTGAATTCTGGCGCTACGTAAAGCATATGGAGATTCCGGATACGCTGGCGGCCAAGCTTGAAATATTTCGCAGCAGTGGCCGGGTGATCCCTTCCCCCGAAGATCTGTTTACGCCTCATAGCTGGCTGGCTGTAATGTTAGGGCAAGGAATCTATCCGCAAAACTACGATGTGCTGGTGGATCGGGTGCCCCCTCAGGCGTTACTTAAAAATATGCAAATGTTGCGCATGTCAGTCGCGAAAACGGCCGAGTCTATGCCCACTCACGCCGAGTTTATTCGCCGATACTGTGAGGCAAAGCAAGCAGTTGCCTGACAAAGCAGTAGTTATAACGGTACACCAGAAGAATTCATTCTTACTCCAATACGAGACAGAAACTTTTTAGTCTGAAATATAGTTTGGCTCAGTACCAAAATTCCTCGGGTGAACCCCCCGTGCCGCCATCATATTCATTTCCCGATAGAGCGGTCACAACTGACCTTGATATCACTATTCATTTATAATTTGGGACTTGACGACAAACCCCTAAAATGTGTCAGTAAAATTTACACCGGGTTGTAATTAAACCTGACAAGTTCTGCTAAATACCTAAAAATTGGTTAAAAAATCATCTTGGCACGGTTATTTCATAACTGATGACAGTTCTGTTGTAGTTAAATGTAGAGGTATTAATTATGAACGTTGTAAACTGTGCTATTAAAAGTAGTGTTGCATTATTTGCTTTCAGCCCATTGGCATCCGCTTCACTGATCACCGGTGATGTAAATCAGCAAATCTCAGGTCAGGGAAATTATTACGTTGATATCGATGGTGATTCTGTCAACGATTTTAAATTTTACCATCATGACTATTCCAGCTACGATTTTTCGCCAGCAGTAGACGACCCTACGTTTCGACGTTCTGAATACACTACGAGTAGTGAAAACCAATATACCAATTTAACTGCATCAGGCGGGTTCAGCTTTTTAGCTTCTCCTTTAATGCTAGGCGAAACAATTAATGCTGATGATAATTTCATCACTTTCGGCATGTTGGCTCAGTCCTACGAAAATGAAAGAACCACCTATGAATATCAATATGGCAGTCGCAGAAGCTCTTGTAATCGTTGGGGCCGTAACTGTAGCTATTATACCTCATGGGGCCCTGAGTATACTGTTCAGGGTTATTCATATGAAGGTCAGACAGGCTCCTGGATTGACGATGCGATTGCTAACGGTGGATCGGTTAGCGGATACGTTGGTTTTAAAAAGACAGATGAGCAAGGTAATGATTACCTTGGCTGGCTGGAACTTTCACTGAATACGCTCGGAGAAGGGACGATCGGAAGTTATGGTCTGGTTTCAGGAAGCAACATTAACTCTTTAAATGCCGGTGAGGCGCCTGCGCCTGTTGCAGTGCCGCAGGATCAGGGAACCACTGAGGTTTCTGCTCCTGGTGTACTTGGCCTGATGTCGCTGGGTATAGGTGGACTTGCCCTGGCGCGTCGCCGCAGAACCAGTCTATAATCTCTACAGGTTTTTGCTGGTTCCACAGGTCTTCAACACATGCAGGTAGAAGATGTAACGGGAGTGTGCTCAGGCGCACTCTTTTCGTATTTCCCGGACTTTCTTACTGTTGATGGTCTGGTCCATTTTGCCGCCCTTGTTGAAAATAACGCCTGTGCAGCGGTGTTCGCCATGGCCAGAATGGATCAAAGCGATAATGACTTTTATTGTTTTGATATGTGTTCTGCCGAGGGGAGTCCATTACAAACTCACCAGCAAATCACGAAAACACTTCAGCATATAAAGGCCTATGCTGCCGAGCATGGTATCCGCCGTTTGCTTAAGCCAGCTTCGGTGGCGGAGCAGGATGTGCCAGCTTACCTGGATGCCGGTATGCAAATAGGCCGCTGGAGTAGCTTTTATGATATGGATCCTGCGTACGTAGAGAACTCCCTGGCCGCCGTCCCTGAGTTTGCAAAAAGCGGCATGTCTTATCATCCCTATACTCACGATATAAATGCAGTAGATGCGTTGTGTCTCAATAATATGGGCCTGCTTACTCATGGGCATTTTAAAGCAACAGGCAGTATGCCGACTAAACTAGACACCTCTTCATCGCTCTCCTGCTTTTATCAGGGGCAAGCCATTGCTGCATTTGCTGCGCTAATCGACCAATCCAAAGCTTACGCTTATCTGGATCCTATCCTGGTTGACGCAAAGTACCGACGCACGGCGTTATTCAGCAATATAATCAGCCGGGTTAGCCAATCTTTACTCGAGAAAGGCATCAGCACAGCGCAGGTGCAAATACTGGAAGACAATAAGCCCATGGTTCGATTTGTTGAGCGACTAAAAGGGCGTAAAACCCATCGTCAGGCCACGCTTTATATGGTGCTCGAAGATGACTAAATTATTGTGCCTGCACCTAGCCGATTTTCAGTGGCGGCTTCTGATGAATGATGGCCTTGCCAGGCAGTTTCCTGTGCTGACAGCCCTATGTGAGTCAGGCGAGTCGGGTGCTACTGCCACATTTGGCCACGAAGCTCTGCTTTACGGCAGTATTTACAGTGGTTGTGCTCCCGATTCACACGGAGTGATGGGGTACGATGCGTTACGACCCGATGGGCTAAATATAGCGCCGTTTGCCAGGTTTCAGGCAAGGAAGCCATTTATCTGGGAGTTGCTGGATAACCAGGGCGTTCCCTGCGCGGTAGTGAATATGATGGCCACCTACGGAAGCCATGTTAACCACAGTCATGTTTTCAGCGATGTGATGGTAAAAAATAAAGCGGTTGAACCGGTCGATATTTCGATTTTACCCGGTAGCATTTACCCGGCTAGCAACAGACAAGAATTATTAAAAAATCGATGGCACCCGTAATTAATTACAGATGACGAGATAGCGACTCTGGCTGCTCAGTCGGGGGCTTTATCATCATCTGTTACCAGCACCCTGAAGGAAGCGCTTTGCCAGGTGGCGAACACGCAAAACATCATTATTGACGCGCTGCACAGCAACGAAATAATGGCAGTTTTTGCCTGTTTCGACCCGCTTCGTAACCTGTTCAGTAACCCTGAGTTTACAGTTGATACATCAATTATCATTAAAATCATGGCGTTTATTGATGGTTGCATTGGCGCCATTTTATCGGTGTGCCCGGATATTCCGATTTGTGTTACCGGTGGTGGAGATCATCCGTTTGTTATTATGCGGTTTCCTCAGTCACAGCCTGATCAATTGCTGTCATCTGATTTTTCACTCTATGATGTTGCCCCCAGCTTGCTGGCGCAGTTTGGATATGCTGCAACTGAGCTAAACGGCAAGCCTATTTATTCGCCCGACGCCCCACTCACCGATATTAGCGGCCAGTGGCAAACTGCTGAAGATGCCAGAAACAGATTAATTAAAGGGTTGATGCCCGGTGCTGTTGTTACGCCATCTGTGGATGAGTTACCCCTGATGCAGCGGGAGAATATTCGGGCAGTAACAAATGAGCATAATTACCATCTGGCGCAGCACTATATTTATGCCGGGCGACAGGATGAGGCTCAGCACATTATTGATCGGGTTGAACTCACTCCTGCACAACGCCGCTTACTTACCGAATTAATGGATTAGGCGCGGCTGAATGACTTAACCTTTCTTTTGACTCCGCGTTTAAATGACTGCGGTAGCCGATACGCAGCACTTTGCGTTTTCGGCTTTGTTGCCGGTTATGGTAATATTACGCATTGTTAAATTTTGCTTCTAAGGCCGCCTGAAGCCTATCGCTTCCTGTCTGCGCCCATCCTCCAAAGAGGTTAAACCCTGAGAGAAGCTCTGAATCTGTAAGAGAGTTTAGCTAAGTGGCTGATACAAATAAAATTGACATGAGTCAGACCAAACCGGTTATCGATAGGCGTATCTCTGTCGCTCCAATGCTCGATAGTCACGTCTAACTTTAAAACG
>JAYZXK010000029.1:0-3097 GCA_036141415.1 Pseudomonadota bacterium | reverse complement strand
ATGATTACCTGTTTGGTGTTGGTCTGGCTCTGGGTTCTGCTGATGAACCACCACAGTTCTTTAACGACTATGGCCCGGTGGATATGAGAATTAACTACGACATCAATGAAAACCTCACCGTGTTCTTGATGCGTTAAACCTGAACAACGAGACTGAACAGGGTTACGGCCGTTATGAAGAGCAGTTCCTGTTTGCCCGCCAGTATGGCACACGCTATGCGCTGGGTGTTCGTTACGGATTTAACTAATCAACCTCCCAACCAACCTGTGGAGAGTTAGCAGTAGCTCTCCACTGATTAGTTAAAGGTTGTCGGGGCAGTGAGTTCTGACTCCGGCAATTTACCTTGCTAGCTTTATAATAATAATAAGTGCGTTAAAAATTTACCCGGCCTGTGCCGGGTTTTTTTATGTCTGAATGGCGCTACAACTTAATCGAAGACTGCGATGGTCTGGCGGCTGAGCGCGATTACCCGCTCTTTATCGTCCCAGATGGTTGCTTCGGTGTGGGCATAGCCACCATTGGCGAGTTTGGTATCCACTTGGTAGCCAAACCAGGGATTTTCACTACTTGGCGCAAGCGGTTGTACCAATTCTACATCCCAGCTCACGGTGCTTACCGGTGCCGGTAGTTTGAGTTGCTGAATAATGGCTGGCGGCCAGGCATCAATCAACGAGATCAGGTGAGTGTAATTAAACTCGCTGACGGGCTCTTTGAAGCGCATCCAGCCATGGTAATGACTGTGCTTACTCCAGCTGAATGGGATCTGGCCTTGCTCGATAGCCAACTCGTAGTGACGGAAGAAGCGCGGTGTCACTTTTGGTATTTGCGGAATAAATTTGGCCTTTTGTGGCAGTTTCATCGAGTGGGAAGGCAGTTTATCCACCTGTATTTTTGAACTGCGCTCTACGCCGAAACAGGCCTGCACACAAACACAGACTTTGCCATCCTGCTGCAGCCTGGCCAGGTACTGCGACATATTGCGCCCCGAGCGCAATTTCTCAACAACTAGTTCCAGCGGTTTATCGAAACTCACCGGCCCGACAAAATTGGTGTGATAAGCGCGTAAGCTACGGTCCTTATCCACCACCTGAGCCAGAGCGTGGTGCAGGAAACCGGCGGTGATACCACCAAATGCAGTGCGGCCCTGACCCCAGGTATCGGGCAGGCCCGGGTGGGTCATCAGCCACTCATTATCGTTAATGGTCGTTACGTCGGAAGTCAGGGCTAATAGTTTGTCTATGTGCATACAGAGTTCAACATCAGATAAATAGGATGGTATTATCCCGGCTCGCTGGCCGCGTTTCGACTTATTCTTAATGATATTCCGCTATAAGTCTGCTTGTTAATGTATTTGTATCACAGGTGATGTGTGAACCCTAATTCTGTTTCCCCCGCTAATAAGCCTGATCGTTATCGGTATTACGTGTTGCTGATGCTCACGCTGGTGTACGCGTTTAATTTTATCGATCGTCAGATTATTGGTATTTTATCGCCGTTCATTAAACAGGATTTAGGGCTCGATGATGCCCAATTAGGTTACCTTAAAGGGATTTATTTTGCGGTATTGTATACCGTAATGGGTATTCCGGTGGCCTGGCTGGCAGACCGCTACAGCCGGGTTAATATCGTTGCCGTTTCGTTAAGTTTATGGAGTGGCTTTACGGCGTTGTCAGGGCTTGCTGGCAGCTACCTGCAACTGGGTGTATGCCGGATTGGCGTGGGGATTGGCGAAGCCGGCGGCACGCCACCGGCGCACAGTATTATTGCTGACCTCTTTGCCCCGAAAGAGCGGGCCACGGCCATGGCGCTTTATGCGCTGGGCATTCCCTTTGGCATTATGCTGGCGTATCTGGCCTCAGCATTTGTGCTCAGCGGAGGGCAGGCCAACTGGCGCTCGGTAATGATAGCGGTAGGGCTACCCGGTATCGTACTGGCTATTGTGCTTAAGCTGACTGTAAGAGAGCCTGTGCGCCAGCAAACCGAACAAGAGCGGCAGCGCCCCATGCTCGATAGCATTGTTGAGCTGCTTAAAACGCCGAGTTGGTGGGGTATGGTACTGGGCATTACGTTGTCGTCGTTTGCTAACTATGCCGTGATTGGTTGGCAGATGGATTACTTCGTGCGGCGCTTCAGTGAAGTGGACATTGTCTGGTTACTGGTGGTGTTTGGGGTTATAAATGGCACTTTATATGCCATTGGCGTGTGGGCCGGTGGTGCTATTACCGATAAATGGGGGCGCAGCAATCCCGGTGCTTATGCGCGTCTGCCAGCCCTGGCGCTATGTGTTGGCGTGCCGGCTTTTTTGCTGGCTATTCACAGTAAATCGCTGTGGCTGGCGATTGCTGGTTTTACTTTATTGCAGGTTACCAGCGGTACTTATTTCGGGCCGTGTTTTGCCATGGCACAAACGCTGTCTCCGGCTAATTGCCGGGCCATGTCTACCGCATTATTTTTCTTTGTTCTGAACCTGATTGCGCTTGGCGGTGGGCCAACGTTTGTGGGCGTACTCAGCGAGTATTACACGGCAAGTAGGGGTGAACTGGAAGGGTTGGTAGCTGCGCTTGACTGGCTGGCTATTCCGTTTCTGTTATCAATACTGGTGTTTGGCTGGACGTCGTTACGGTTACCGCAGGACCTGGCTAAGCGCCAGATCCACGGGGAGAAGCATTAACCTAAGGCGGTGCCGCCCACAGGTTGACCGAGCATTTCGCGTGTTACCAGCACCACGCCTTTATCCGAGACACGGAAACCACGGCGTCGGTCCTCTTCGTGGTCGTAACCTATAACGGTGCCTTCGGGGATAACGCAGCCACGATCGATGATCACCTTGCGCAATTTGCAGTGACGCTTAATTTCCACATCTGGCAGGATTACAGCTTCCTCAATCAGGCCATAAGAGTGGACCCGGACATTTGAGAAGCACAGTGAGCGACGCAGGGTAGAACCAGAAATAATGCAGCCACCGGAGACTACCGAGTTGATGGCTTCTCCGCGGCGGTCATGGTCTTCCCAGACAAACTTCGCTGGCGGCAGTTGTTCCTGATAAGTCCAGATTGGCCACTTACGATCGTATAAGTTAAGTGCCGGAACGGGCGCT
>JAYZXK010000028.1:0-10860 GCA_036141415.1 Pseudomonadota bacterium | reverse complement strand
TCTGGTTGTTGCCAGTGATGCGGATTACGAGCAGGCCATTAGCCTGGCTCGTGAGTATGAACTGTCCTCGGAAGTGCTAAGTGGCAAACGGGCACTGGAAGATGTTGCGTCAGCGCCGGAAGTCGATTCGGTTATGGCGGCCATTGTCGGTGCCGCGGGTCTTGAGCCTACGCTGGCGGCGGTAAAAGCCGGTAAGCGAGTCTTGCTGGCCAATAAAGAATCGCTGGTGATGTCCGGCGCTTTATTTTTAGATGCCGCCAGACAGTCTAAGGCCGAGATCTTACCCATCGACAGCGAACATAACGCCATTTTTCAGTGCTTACCGGCAGATTTTAATTACGGCGAATTAAGTGCATCCGGTATCAGTAAAATATTACTGACAGGCTCTGGTGGCCCGTTCCGGGAGCGGGAACTGTCGACCTTTGCTGAGATTACACCTGAACAGGCCTGTGCCCATCCCAACTGGGATATGGGGCGCAAAATCTCGGTAGACTCAGCCACCATGATGAACAAAGGGCTGGAGTTTATTGAAGCCTGTTGGTTATTCGGTTTACAACCAGACGATATTCAGGTGGTGTTGCATCCACAAAGTACCATCCATTCCATGGTGCAGTATGTTGATGGCTCGGTGATTGCGCAAATGGGCAATCCTGATATGCGTACGCCTATTGCCTATGGGTTAGGGTATCCCAACCGTATTGATGCCGGCGTGGCACCGCTCGATTTTGCCACACTCAGTGATTTAAGTTTTTCGACCCCGGATACCCATCGCTTCCCTAATTTGTATCTAGCTATTGAAGCCTGTCGCAGTGGCCAGGCCGCCACTACGCGCCTGAATGCCGCCAATGAAATCGCGGTGCAGGCATTTTTGGACAATCGCATAAGCTTTAACCAAATAGCACAAATAAACGAGGAAATTCTAAATCGTTTTGAACCAACCGCAGTTTCGTCCATCCAACAGGTGCTTGAGTTAGACAAACAGGCAAGACTGGCTGCAATAGCAATGGTAGAGGAAAGTTAAAGCGTGTTTGAATTTTTGCGTAATGCCGGTGCATTTATTATTGCCCTGGGTATTCTGGTAGCGGTTCACGAATGGGGGCACTACTACATTGCGCGCCTGTGTGGCGTGTACGTAAAACGGTTTTCCATTGGCTTTGGTAAGCCAATCTGGAGCAAAGTCGATAAGCACGGTACCGAGTTTGCCCTGGCGGCTATTCCGTTAGGTGGTTACGTGCGTATGCTCGATGAACGGGTGGATGAAGTGCCACCTGAAATGGCTTCGCAGGCGTTTAACAATAAGTCTGTGGGCAAACGAATGGCCATTATTGCGGCCGGTCCGGGCGTTAATTTTATCTTTGCTGCCATTGCTTTGTACGTAATGTTTTTGATTGGTATCAGCACCATCAAACCGGTTATTGGTGAGGTGAGTCCTGATAGCATCGCAGCGAAAGCGGGCCTGACCGGCAATATGGAAATTATCGCCGTAGGCTCACGGGAAACGCCGGACTGGGAAGCTGTGAATCTGGAACTGATGTCATACATTGGCCAGGAGAGCATGCCGGTAACTGTAGCTTCAGAAAGTGACAGTGCCCGCCAGCGAGTTTTAGATATTGCCGGATGGAACTTTGATCCGGATTCGGAGTCTCCTTTACGCAGTCTGGGAATTTCGCCATTCAGGCCCGGGGCAACATTAACCGTTGCATACGTGGCCGAACAGACTGCGGCAAGTGCAGCCGGCCTTCAGCAAAACGACGAGATTGTGGCGCTGGATGGACAACCGGTGACGGCCTGGGAAGATTTGGTTGCCCAAATTAAGAACCGCCCGGGTGAACAGTTAGAGATTCGGGTAAACAGGGCTGGTCAAACCTATGACCTTTCTGCCACAATTGGGCGCCGTGATACGCCAGAGGGGCAGGACGGTTACCTGGGAGTCAGTCCTTTTGCCGAACCATGGCCTGAAGGTTATGTGTTTACCCACCAGTACGGACTGCTGGAAGCGGTAGGCAAAGCGGTCGATAAGACCTGGCGTTTAATGACCTTAAGCGTCGAAATGATAGGGAAACTGATTACTGGTGATGTATCAGTTAAAAACCTGAGCGGCCCGATTGCTATCGCGCAGGGCGCGGGTAACAGTGCAGGATATGGCCTGGTTTACTTTTTAAGTTTTCTGGCCCTGATCAGTGTGAACCTGGGGATAGTCAATTTACTGCCCCTGCCAATGCTAGACGGCGGTCACCTGATGTACTTTACCATTGAGTGGATTACCGGCCGCCCGGTACCTGAGGAAGTTCAGGAGTGGGGATTTAGAATTGGTGCCATGCTGTTATTTACCATAATGAGCATTGCCATAATTAATGATATTACACGTTTGTCGTAAGAATGCAGACGTCAGCAAGAATAAGCGAACGCAGCAGGAAGAAAAAGAATAGATGAAGTTTAATCAGTTAGTAGTAGCCGGATTGTTATGCTCCAGTGCTAGCTTAGCCAACGCTGCTTCAGGCAACAGTGAGTTTGTCGTAGAAGATATCCGGGTTGAAGGCCTGCAGCGGGTTGCTTTGGGCGCCGCGCTAACCTACATTCCGGTGCAAAAAGGTGACCAAGTCAATTCATTTCGAATTACACAGTTGATTCGGTCTCTGTATTCGTCAACACACTTTGAAAACATTCAGGTATTGCGTGATGGCAATACACTGGTGATAAAAGTTGCCGAACGTCCGACCATCAGTAACATTATTTTTGACGGCAACGATGACATTAAAGATGAGCAGCTTCAGGAAAGTCTGGACGGCAGTAATATTCGGGTGGGTGAGCCACTGGATAAAACCGTTCTGACCTCCATTGAAAATGGCCTGAAAGACTTCTTTTACAGCATTGGTAAATATAACGCCGACGTCACCGCGATCATCACGCCTTTACCGCGTAACCGGGTGGATTTGAAGCTATTGTTTGAAGAGGGCGATGCGGCCGATATCAAACAAATCAATATCGTTGGTAACGAACTGTTCTCAGACCAGGAACTGCTGGAAGATTTTGAGTTGCAGTTTAATACTGCCTGGTATGATTTCCTGTCAGAAACCCGTTATCAGCAGCAAACGCTGCAGGGGGATATGGAAACCCTGACCAATTTCTACATGGACCGCGGGTATCTGCGCTTCAATGTAGATTCTACTCAGGTGGCCATGACCCCTGAGAAAGACGGTATCTATATTTCACTGAACGTCACCGAAGGTGAGCAATACACCATCTCAGAAGTTGAGCTGGTGGGTGAAATGCTGGGTCATGAGAACTACATTGAACGAGTATTACCACTTACGCCGGGCGAGTTATACAATCAGGCGGAAGTGACCTACACCGAAGAATTTATCAGCAAATATCTGGGCCGTTTTGGTTATGCCTATCCTACGGTAACCACCGTGCCGGAAATTAACGATGAAGATAAAACCGTTAAGCTGACTCTGCGGGTAGATCCGGGAAAACGCATCTATGTACGCCGGATTAACTTTAACGGCAACACCATTACGGCCGATGAAGTGTTACGTCAAAACGTAGTGCAAATGGAAGGTACCTGGCTCTCCAATGATTTGCTGGAAAGCTCGAAAAACGCCATGTCACGTCTGACCTATATGGAAGAAGTGGAATTTGAAACGGTACGGATCCCGGGTAAAGACGACCAGGTTGACGTGCAGTTTAAAGTGAAAGAACAACCTTCTGGTTCATTTAACGCGGGTATCAGCTATGGTGATCAGACTAAGTTAGGTTTGCAGGCGGGTATTCAGCAGGATAACTTCCTGGGTACCGGTAAGCGCATCGGCGTTAATGTGAGTACTGTTTCGTATCAGAAGTCGGCACAGCTGTCTTATACTGACCCGTTCTTTACCATAGACGGCATCAGCTTAGGTGGAACCGTAGCGTTCAGTGAGTTCGATGGCTCCAGCTTTAACGTTATTCAGTACAATTCCAAGCGCTGGTCAGTCGGTGCCAATATTGGTTACCCGATTGACGAATTTAACCGGATTAACTTTGGTTTGACGTACTCTGATGTAGAGCTGTCTAACCGGGGGTATTACGAGCAAACTAACCGTTTCTACAGTCAGTTTACTGACGATCAGAATCCGGACGCGCCGATTTCCTATACCAGCCTGCAAAGCTCGGTATCCTGGAGTCGCAGCACACTCAACCGTGGTTTGTTCCCAACGGCGGGTTCATCACAGCGTGCGTCATTTAGCATTACTACGCCGAACTCAGACGTTAACTTCTTTAAAACCATTTATGACGGCCGCTTTTACTTCCCACTCAGCCGCGATCAGCGCTGGTCGGTGCTGACTAAGGTCAGACTGGGGTATGGCAACGGCTATGGTGATATCAACGGTAACGATCAGATCCTGCCGTTTACGGAAAACTTCACAGCCGGTGGTGCGGATACGCTACGTGGTTTTGAGAACAACACTGTAGGCCCCAGAGGTATACAGCGTAGTCCCGGTTCAAATGCGATTACGTTACCTGATGGAACTCAGCTCCCTGGAAGTCCGGTTTTCGATTCGTACGTGCTCTCACGTCGTAGCCTGGGCGGGAACGCCATGGCGCTGGGTAGCTTGGAATTAATTACGCCGACCCCATTTGTCGAAGAAGATTCGTCTAACTCAGTTCGTACCAGTATATTTATGGACGTAGGTAATGTGTGGGACACAGAGTTTGATTATGATGAATATCTTCAGTTAAATAGAATCGGTGGTGATGAACTACTGGATTATTCTGATCCGACATTATTTCGCAGTTCAGCCGGTATTTCTGTACAATGGATATCACCCATGGGCCCAATGGTCTTCAGCTTCTCCCGTGCTATTAAGGAACGTGAAGGTGATGATGCGAAATTCTTTACATTTAATATTGGTCAAACATTTTAATAGTAGCTGGCACAGACCAGAAAATAAAAGGAGCACCTTTTGAAACAGTTGGCAAAATACGCAATTGCATCGGCAATGTTAGGTAGTGCGATGTTTAGTTCTGCAGTAATGGCAGAGCAAAAGATCGCCGTGGTAAACGTGCAGGGTATTTTTCAGGCGCTGCCGCAAGCGGCGGAAATCCAGAATGCCATTTCCATGGAATTTAAAGAACAGGTTGACGAAGTTAACATGTTACAGCGTGATGGCCAGTTATATGCTGAAAAATTACAGCGTGACGCAGCAACCATGAGCGCTACCGAAAAGAAAGAGCTGGAAGAAAAAATTCTGACCGTGCGAGAGCAACTTTCTCAGAAAGTTCAGCCACTTCAGCAAAATATCCAGCGTCGCCAGAATGAAGAGCGCAACAAAATCTTAGCGCTTATCAAGCAAGCGATCGATTCAGTTGCTGCAGACAACGACTACGATTTGGTTCTGGATGCACCGGCTGTGGTTTATGCAGACGAAAGCAACGACCTGTCACAAAAAGTACTGGATCAGCTGAGCAAATTAAACTAATCAGCGGCTGGTAATTACAGAGCAGACGCTTAATACTGCTCTGTAGGTCAGCGGGTACTTACAGCAACAACTAGTATCTAATCGTAATCAATCAGGCCAGCGCAGTGTGTTGGTCTGATTTGTTTTTAAGTGATTAACGCGTAAGGTTGCGGCCCATATGAAGTTATAGCGACAAAGTCACCATAAAGGGAGTTGTCTGCTTGTACCGTGTCGAAGGAGATAATTTTTGGCCAACCCACTTAACACTATCGAAATCCGTGAAATTATGGATTTGCTACCTCACCGGTATCCGTTTCTGCTGATCGACAGAGTAACGGATTACGAACTGGGGGTAAGCATCAAAGCGTATAAAAACATTACCCTGAACGAACCTTGTTTTACCGGCCATTTCCCCGATTATCCTATTTTCCCAGGGGTTCTTATCCTTGAAGCGATGGCCCAGGCTGCAGGCATTTTAGGGTTCAAGACCATTGGGAAAAACGATAAGCTATACTTATATGCCGGCATTGATAATGCGCGTTTTAAGCGGCCGGTCACCCCAGGTGACAAACTTGAGTTTGATGTGTGTCTGGTAAAAGAGCGTCGTGGGATCTGGAAGTTCAAAGGCGTCGCAAGTGTCGACGGCGAAGAAGCCTGCTACGCTGAGTTTATGTGTGCAATGAGAGAGAAGAAATAACGTGATTCATGAAACTGCGGTGATTTCCCCCGGTGCGACCCTTGGTAATAACGTCACAGTAGGCCCGTTTGCCATTATTGGTGATGAGGTGGTGATAGGTGATAACTGCCGCATTGAATCACATGTGGTTATCAAAGGGCCTACCCGCATAGGTCAGGGTAACCATTTTTATCAGTTTTGCTCAATCGGCGAAGACTGCCAGGACAAGAAATACGCTGGTGAGCGTACCGAATTGCTTATTGGTAACAATAACGTTTTTCGTGAAGGCGTTACAGTTCATCGTGGTACCGTACAAGACGAAAGTGTGACGCGCATTGGCTCCGACAACCTGTTCATGGTTAACGCGCACATTGCGCATGATTGTGTCCTTGGCAGTAATATCATCATTGCGAATAACGTGATGCTGGCAGGGCACGTTGAAGTGGGTGATTACGCCATTTTTGGTGGTGCGACGGCTGTTCATCAGTTTTGTAAAATTGGTGCTCACTCGTTTATGGGCGGTGGCGCGATTATTTTGCGTGATGTGCCCCCGTTTGTCATGGTCAGTGGAACCAAGCACATTCCTCAGGGGATCAATTCTGAAGGTTTGCGTCGCCGTGGTTATAGTAAAGAAACCGTTATGGCTATCAAGCGCGGATATAAAGCGATTTATCGTGAAAACAATACGCTTGATGAAGCTATTAAAAAACTAACCGAAATGGCAGATGAGCATCCTGAAATTGGCATGGTGATCACCTTCCTGGCAGCGTCTGAACGCGGCATCATCCGTTAAGCGATGCCGGTAAAACCGCTACGTATTGCCGTTGTCGCCGGCGAACCCTCCGGCGACGTTCTGGCAGCAGGTCTTATTACTGCCTTAAAACGTCGTTACCCCGATGCCGTCTTTGAAGGTATTGCCGGGCCGAATATGCAGGCTGCGGGTTGCACCAGTCTGTTTGATATCGAAACTCTGTCGGTAATGGGACTGGTAGAAGTGTTATCCAGCATCCGGCCCATTCTGAAAGTCAAAAATGAACTCATCGCTCATTTTATAAAGCACCCTCCGGACGTATACATCGGCGTAGATGCGCCTGATTTTAACCTGCGTGTAGAAACCGCCTTAAAACAGCATGGCATTAAAACCGTACACTACGTTAGCCCAACCGTCTGGGCGTGGCGGGAAAAGCGGATCTTTAAAATTGCCAGGGCCACTAACCGGGTACTGGGGATTTTTCCTTTCGAGCAGGATGTCTACGATAAATATCAGGTGCCTTATCGCTTCGTTGGTCACACCATGGCCGATATTATTCCGCTCAATCCGGATCAGGCCGAGGCCAGAGCAGCGCTAGGCCTGAGCAACGACAACCAGTGCCTGGCATTGTTGCCCGGTAGCCGGGGCGGTGAGGTGGCAAAATTACTGCCGGTATTTACCGCTACGGTAGAGCAATTGTGGCAGCGTAAGCCGGATTGTCAGATTGTTATCCCGGCCGCCAATGACCGACGCTTGGAACAGATCGAACAGTACTTGCAGGCCAATAAACCGGACTGGCTTAAAGATAGTCGGGTAATGGTGCTGGCGGGGCAATCCCGTGAAGCCATGATTGCCAGCGATGTGATCCTGCTGGCGTCCGGCACGGCTACACTGGAAGCCATGCTATGCAAACGGCCCATGGTATCGGCCTACCTGTTATCCTGGTTAACCCACAAAATGATGATGCGGTTATACAAACCGGCGTATTTTTCATTACCGAATATTCTGGCGAACGAGGCACTTGTGCCCGAGTTGTTACAGGAAGATGTGAATCCCGAGCGGCTGTGCCGTGAACTGCTCAACTTGTTTGATGCCGATACCACAGCGTTAACTGAGCGGTTTGTTGAATTACACCAGTCGTTAAAGCAAAACGCCGATGAGCGTGCAGCAGAAGCCGTTCTGGAAGTAATCAATGAGTAGTAAGTATATTGCCGGCGTAGATGAAGTTGGCCGGGGCCCGCTGGTGGGCGATGTCGTCACGGCTGCGGTGATCCTCGATCCGAGCAATCCCATAGAGGGGCTGACGGACTCTAAAAAACTCAGCGAGAAAAAGCGTAACGCTCTATCGGCTGAAATCAAACAAAAAGCGCTGGCGTGGGCAATTGGCCGGGCAACGCCTGCCGAAATCGACCAGCTTAATATTCTGCACGCCACCATGCTGGCCATGACCCGCGCCGTAGATAATCTGTTACTAACGCCAGACTACGTGCTGGTGGACGGTAACCGGTTGCCGCCCTGGTCTTATGCTGCAGAAGCGGTGGTAAAAGGCGATAGCCTGCATCCTGAAATTTCGGCCGCATCGATTCTGGCCAAGGTAGAGCGGGATAGCGATATGCTGGAGCTGGATAAGCAATATCCTGCCTATGGATTTGCCGCGCACAAAGGCTATCCCACCAAAGCGCACTTTGCAGCGCTGGCCGACAACGGTGTATTATCATGTTATCGCAAAAGTTTTAAACCGGTGCAGGCATTACTTACTGCTGCAGAATCCTCGGTGACAACTAAAGGTTAATAAAAAATGTCAGCGAACTTTGTTCATTTACGGGTACACAGTGACTTTTCCATGATGGATGGTCTGAATAAGGTCAAACCTATTCTGGCCAAAGTGGAAGAGCTGGGCATGCCGGCGGTGGCTATCACCGATCAGATGAATATGTGTGGTCTGGTAAAATATTACTCAGAGGCGCACTCCCGTGGGATAAAACCCATCATTGGCACCGATTTCTGGGTGCAAAGCGAAGACTTTCCCGACGAACCGTTTCGCCTAACCCTGCTGGCGATGAACAATGAAGGGTATAAAAATATCACCCTGCTCATCTCTAAAGCCTATTTACGCGGCCATGTTCATCACAAGGTGGTGATCGACAAACAATGGCTGGCGGAGCACGCCGAGGGCGTAATATTATTGTCCGGCGGCATGAAAGGGGATATTGGCCAACTCCTGGTGAAGAACAACCCTAAAATGCTCGAGGAAAACCTGGCATTTTACACCAACCACTTTGCCGACCGCTTTTATCTTGAAATGGTCCGTACCGGGCGGCGCGGCGAAGAAGATTACAATCACGCCGCGTTTGCGTTAGCTGAAGAGCGTGGCCTGCCGGTAGTCGCCACTAACGAAGTGTGTTTTATCGACCGGGATAAATTTGACGCCCACGAAATTCGGGTGTGTATTCACGATGGCTACACTCTGGATGATAAACGCCGACCCAAACATTACAGTGAACAGCAATATCTGCGCAGTAGCGAAGAGATGGTTGCACTGTTTGAAGATATTCCTGAAGCCATTGAGAATACCGTTGAAATTGCCAAACGGTGTAACGTTACCGTGCGCCTGGGCGAGTACTTTCTGCCACAGTTTCCAACTGGTGGAATGACTACCGAAGACTTCCTGGTAAAAGTTTCAGAAGAAGGCCTCGAAGAACGCCTTGAGTTTCTATTTCCGGACGAAAAAGTGCGCCAGGAAAAGCGCCCGGCTTATGATGAACGGCTTGAAATTGAACTTGGCGTAATCAACCAGATGGGGTTCCCCGGCTACTTCCTTATTGTTATGGAGTTTATCCAGTGGAGTAAGGACAATGATATCCCGGTGGGGCCGGGCCGTGGTTCTGGTGCCGGCTCGCTGGTGGCCTATGCGCTGAAGATTACTGATCTGGACCCGCTGGAATTTGACCTGCTATTCGAACGCTTTCTTAACCCGGAGCGGGTCTCGATGCCCGACTTCGACGTTGACTTCTGTATGGACCGGCGTGACGAAGTTATCGACCACGTTGCTGAGCTGTACGGCCGTGATGCGGTATCGCAGATTATTACTTTTGGTACCATGGCAGCGAAAGCGGTTGTCCGGGATGTGGGCCGGGTACTTGGCCATCCCTACGGTTTTGTTGATCGCATTTCAAAGTTAATTCCGCCCGATCCGGGCATGACATTATCGAAAGCCTTTGAAGCCGAGCCGCGCTTACCTGAGCTTTATGATCAGGATGAAGAAGTCCGCGATCTTATCGATATGGCGCGCATCCTTGAGGGGGTAACCCGTAACGCCGGTAAACACGCCGGGGGCGTGGTGATAGCGCCCACAAAAATTACCGATTTTTCGCCGCTTTACTGTGATGATGAAGGTAAGAACCCGGTTACCCAGTTCGATAAAAATGATGTGGAAACCGCCGGCCTGGTTAAGTTCGACTTCCTCGGGTTACGAACCCTGACCATCATCCAGTGGGCGCTGGATATGATCAAGGAAGGGCAGGGCAAAGACGTTGATATTGCTGCCATTCCTTTAGAAGACAAAAAGAGTTTCCGCTCACTACAGGCGGCCGAAACCACTGCGGTATTCCAGCTTGAATCCCGCGGTATGAAAGAACTGATTAAACGTCTTAAGCCGGACTGTTTTGAAGACATTATCGCACTGGTAGCCCTGTTTCGTCCGGGGCCGCTGCAATCGGGCATGGTAGATAACTTTATCGACCGTAAGCACGGCCGGGAGGAAATTTCCTACCCAGACGCCGATTATCAGCATGAGTGTTTACAAGAAATTCTGGAGCCCACCTACGGTATTATCCTCTATCAGGAACAGGTAATGCAGATTGCTCAGGAAATGGCCGGCTACTCGCTTGGCGGCGCTGACTTGCTGCGTCGTGCCATGGGTAAGAAAAAACCTGAAGAGATGGAAAAACAGCGGGCCGTGTTTGCCGAAGGGTCGAAGAACAACAATATCGACC
>JAYZXK010000027.1:0-3062 GCA_036141415.1 Pseudomonadota bacterium | reverse complement strand
AATTTTGTACTCCTGCAAGTTGCTGCTGAGTTTACCATAAAATTTATTTTGAAAATAAGCTGTTGTGGATCACATAAAATATGCAGGAAATTTTTATTGGCCAGCGCAGGAAATACGAGACAACATTTATGTAATCAGTATAATAGCCGCCATGAAGAAAAATAAATCCAACACCTCCGGTACCATCGCGCTGAATAAAAAAGCGCGTCACGATTACCACCTCGAAGACAAAATGGAAGCCGGCATTGCACTGCAAGGCTGGGAAATCAAAAGTATTCGTCAGGGCAAAGTGAATATCACCGATAACTACGTGATCATCCAAAACGGTGAAGCGTATCTGGTGGGTGCCCGTATTACGCCGCTTAATCAGGCCTCAACGCATGTTATTTGCGAGCCTGAGCGTGCCCGTAAACTGCTGCTTAATCAGCGCGAGATAGATCGCTTTATTGGTGCGCGAGACCGCCAGGGTTATTCTATTGTAGCCACTGCCATGTACTGGAAAAAGTGCTGGGTAAAACTGGAAATTTATCTGGCTAAAGGTAAGCAGTCTCACGATAAACGCGACACCATTAAAGACCGCGACTGGGAACGTCAGAAAGCCCGGGTGATGAAACACAAAGCGTAAAACGACAAATAACAACAGGGGGCTACGGCACCCTGTTTTGTTTTAATTTATTGTAATGTTTGCGCAAACCAATGCACGGTTAATTGCAGTAACTGCTCGTCTTCTCCCGCCTGTTCGTTGAGCACATTAAAGATGTGACTGGCATCTTTAATGATAACGGCCTGCGCGGGGTACGCACTGGTGGCTTCAATCAGCCGTAATGCGTTTTCGGCCGGCACGACTTTATCGGCGCTGCCCGCAATCGCCAGCAAAGCACCGTTGTAATTAGCCATGTTGGTAAGTGACTTATTCGCTTTTACCTGTTCAAACCAATCAAGGGAAATATCCAGTGGTGCTCGCCAGCTGTATTCCTGGGTAACATAGCCTTGCTGTTTGGCCTTTTGGTACATGCTTTCGAACATTGGCCGAAAGGCACTCACGCCGTCGCTGGCTACCGAAGACCATGCCACAAAAGAGTCGAACACCGGTGATTGAGCAATTAATAACTGGGCTATCAGACCGCCCTGGCTAAAGCCCACAACGCCTAACTTTTCATTATTTACCTGAGGTTGTGTCTGCATAAAATTCAGTGCCACGGTGGCATCCCGAACGGCACTTTTAAGTGTGTAATGCCGATAACTCACCGCACTTTCGCCGGTACCCGCAAAGTCGATACGTATAGAGCCAATTCCCACCTTCGCTAGCGCTGCTGCCAGGCGCGCATAGAGATTGCCGACTTCATTTTTATGCGATGCCGTACCATGCAATAACACCACGGCCGGCACCGCCTGTTCAGAATCAGGTAAGTTGACAATGGCAGGGATTTCGTACTCGCCGTTATCTAAGCGTAAAGAAGATTCACCCGCATAAGAAACCAGCGGCAAAACACTCAGCATTACAGCAATCAGACAGCCCTTCATGAAAAACTCCGAGAAAACAAAGAAGTGAATAACCTACCATGAAATGGACTCGGTGGGTGGCAATTAATCCGGCCGGCGGTAGGCGCGCACGATATCGGCCATTACCGCCAGGCCAATTTCCGCAGGCGTTTTACTGCCGATATCCAAACCAATAGGCATATGAATATGGCTTAGCTGTTCATCGGTGAGCTGCCCTACCCGCTGCAGGCGCTCTGCCCGCTTCGCCGATGTACGCTTTGAACCCATTACACCTATATAAAAGGCTTCGGTACGCACCGCTTCCATCATAGTGAGATCATCTACGCGCGGATCGTGTGTTAACGCTACCACAGCGGTGTGATTGTGCACGTTGCCTGACTTCATTATGTAATCGGCAGCAAAATCCGCCACGAACCGGCAACCTTCTATATTGCACAGCGCCTGCTCCGCTTCGCGGTGCTCACAAATAATCACTTCAAAACCGAGAGACTGAGCATAACGGGCGCAATATTCTGCAACCGGCGAATAACCGGCAATAACCAAACGCCTTGCCGGACCAATACGAAGCGCAACATGGCTTGCATCAGCCTGCCAGCTAATCGCGGGCGTATGCTCCGTAACCTCACTTAAACGGCTCACACCCGTATTCGTGTTAACCTCTCGCACTTTTACATCCTTGCCCAACAGACAATTCAGATATGCTGCAAAGTGCGCACTTTGGTTTTCATCCGGCGTGATCTTTTCTACCAGCACGTCAAGGATGCCGCCACAGGGCAAGCTGATAGCCTGCTGCCCGCCCTCTTCGCCGTAACGTACTATCTGCGCCGGAGCACTAAACTCGTTAGCTCCAAGTCGGGATAAAAAGTCATCTTCCACACAACCGCCAGACAAAGAGCCTACCCAGTCATCGCTAGCCGAAGCGGCAAACAAACTGCCCGGCTCCCGCGGTGAAGAGCCCCAGGTAGCCAACACCGTACAAAACCAAAACGGCTTACCCGCAGCCAGCCAATCCTTCACCCGGCTTAATACCGAGACATCCATGGGTTGCATAATCAAAACTTCTTAAAATTACTTATTAATAATGTAAGCAATTAAGCCCAAAACACCAACCAGGATCATATCATTGCGGTAAATCCAGCGATAACCGACACTTAGCTGCTCAGCAAAGCAGCAATCAGCCGCCATGAAAGCGTTTATATTTGTACTTCCCCCTTGAATAAGTTAGTATCCGCCCAATATTAGACAGTATTCAGAGGGCAAAAACTCTCTGGTTTAATAGTAACGATCTCCGGGGCTGATTAGGATTCGACAGGATCTAGGAAGCTGGAGGTGCATGCAGAGGAGCGGTTTGCCTCTTAAAAAGCCGCATTTAAATAGTCGCAAACGACGAAAACTACGCACTAGCCGCTTAATAACCGGCATAGGCCCTTCCACCTAAGCTCTGTCTGCTAGCCAGGATTTTGGAAGGTCATATAAGTAGACTAGCGAGGGAAACTCTCCTGAGGTTGAACCGCGAAATAGTATCAGGACAGCTACCAGGAACCCTGTTTGTCGGGGTC
>JAYZXK010000026.1:0-2701 GCA_036141415.1 Pseudomonadota bacterium | reverse complement strand
CATTAAAAATAAGAAATTGCTGATAGGGATGTAACGAACCACTGTCGAGATCATCATCGCCGTATTTGCTGTCGTTAAAGTGAAAACCACCAAGCTTTTTAAACTGGATCAGCCGCGAAACAATCATCTCGATATTGGTGTTTGGCGCGTGATGGCCAAGATCAACCAGCGATTTACATTTTGGGCCAAGCTGCATGGCCGCCAGAATGTTGGAGCCCCAGTCCTGAATAATGGTGGAGTAAAATGCCGGTTCAAACATTTTATGCTCAATGTGCATTTCCCAGTCTTCAGGCAGTCCTTTATAAATTTGCTCCATGCTGGCCAGGTAACGTTCAAACGCGCGCTGAAAATGCTGCTGCCCGGGATGATTAGAGCCGTCGCCAACCCATACCGTCAGGCTTTTTGCACCTAGCTGCTGACCGTAGCCTATGCAATCAAGATTGTGTTGAATAGCCAGTTCACGGGCTGCTTTGCTGGTGTTACTCAGACTGCCGTATTTGTAGGAGTGTTCCTGACCAGGCTGGTCCTGAAAGGTATTGGAGTTTACAGAAACCCACTTTATCCCGTACTCATCGGCTGTTTGTTTAAGCTCACTAAAGTCATCCACTTTGTCCCAGGGGAAATGCGGCGACACACTATCGGTACACCCCGAAAGTTCATTGATCACGGCACAATCCTCGAGCTTCTCAAAGATATTGCGCGGTTCACCAGTACCCGGGAAACGGGCAAAGCGGGTACCGCCGGTCCCGGTGCCCCAGGACGGCAGGGCAATCTGAAAATCTGCCGCGCTGCGGGTGATGGCTTCAATATCAATATTCTGTCGTGCCAGCTTGTCACCCAGCGCCGCGTAATCGGCCTCAAGTTCGTTGAGTAATGACTGATTCTCTTGATTAATCAGTGTTTCATCGATGCGTCTTAACATAATCGGTTACTCCTATCGCAAGAAGGCTTCGTGCAGACCGCCGTCTACACTGATCACCTGCCCGGTGGTTTTACTTAATTGCCCGGAAATCAGCAGGTAGGCAGCTTCGGCCTGATCGTCCGGCGTAATGGGCTGCTTGGTGAGCGTGCGCTGGGCATAAAACTCAGCCAGTTTATTGCGTAATGCCTCGGTAGAGTCATCCGCGCTGAAAGCAATGTTATATTTGGTTAACGATGAAATCACCCGATCACGCGGGAACATGTTACTGCCCTGCACCACCGTTGCGGGTGCCAGTGCATTCACATTAATAAGCGGCGAAAGCGTAACGGCCAGTTCTCGTACGAGATGGTTAGCCGCAGCCTTACTGGTATCGTAGGCCAGTGAACCTTTCTTCGAAACCGCCGCATTTACGCTGGTGGTGAGTACCAGAGCGCCTTTAAGCCCCTGGCGTTGCCAGATTTTGTGTGCTTCGGAGGCCACTACATAGCCGCCTTTAACATTCACACCAAAGCTTAAATCGAAAATTTGGTCATTCTTGCTCATGTCTGCGCCTTCCGCTACAAACACACCGGCCGTAACAATGACTTTATCAATACCGCCATACGCCAACAGCACCTGAGAGAACAAAGCGTCAACCGTGTCCCGCTTGGTGATATCCACCTGTAAGGCGATTGCCGGACCACAGGCAGAGATCCCGGAGCCAGCCACGCCAATGCCCTGACCGTAAATATCGGTGAGTTCGGCGGCAGTTTGCTGTGCATTGGTATAATTTAAATCCGCACACACTACATGCGCGCCTTCTCTGGCAACGCGGTGAGCCGTGGCTTTGCCAATTCCGTCACCGGCACCAATCACCACAACCACATCACGCGCCAGCGATTTTTCTGCCGGCATACGTTGCAGTTTGGCTTCTTCCAATGCCCAGTATTCAATATCAAACGCTTCCTGCACGGGGAGCGCCGTATATTCTGAAATCGCCTCAGCGCCTCGCATTACTTCAATAGCACAGTTGTAAAACTCGGCCGTTACCCGCGATTCGCTCTTGTTTTTACCCCAGGCAATCATGCCGATACCAGGGATAAGAATAACCGTGGGGCTGGGGTCGCGCATGGCCGGAGAGTCGTCGTGTTTGCAGCTTTCATAGTAAGCAGTATAGTCTTCGCGATATTGCTGCAAACCCGTTTTAAACTTATCGACCAACTGTTCGAGATCGTCATTTTGCGGATCGAAGTCCACCAACAAGGGTTTGATTTTGGTACGCAGGAAGTGGTCCGGGCAGGAGGTGCCAAGTGCTGCCAGCCGCGGCGCATCCACGCTGTTGACAAAGCGTAAGGTGGCTTCGTCGGTTTGCACGGTGGCGATAAATTTCACTTTGGTGGAAATCATACCCCTGGCAACCGGCAGGAACTCCGTTAGCAACCGGGTGCGGCTGCTTTCATCCAGTGGCGCGTATTTCTGTCCGCCAAAAGTCATCTCGCCTTTATCGTGTTCTTCAATGTAACGGGCCGCGGTTTCGATCACCCAGAGCGAGGTTTCATAACAACTCTTACTCTCACCGGCCCAGTTAGTATGACCATGCTGCCCCAACAAAATACCCAGAATATCCGGGTTTTCTGCATAGGTTTCTTCGCAGAGTCTGGCTGCTTCCCAGCCCGGGCGCATCCACGGCACATAAGCCAGCTTGCCGCCCCAGATGGTTTCGGTGAGGGCTTTTTGATCTTTACAGGACGCCACCGAAATCACCGCATTGGGATGCAGGTGATCGACGTGTTTTTCGTC
>JAYZXK010000025.1:0-3386 GCA_036141415.1 Pseudomonadota bacterium | reverse complement strand
ATGTCAGGCTGGTTTGCAGATAAACGATAAACTAATCGCTGTAGACGGCTACGTGGTGAATTCAAAATTATTGCAGCGGCTGATTACCGTACCTAATGACAAGCCTCTGACACTAAGTGTAATCAGGGATGGCCGCTTACTTAGCCTGACTCTGCCGATACTACCCGCTCAGGCGTATAGCTGTGTACTGAAAATTACCGATGAAGAAAAAGCAGTAGCGTGGTTAGGACGGCAGTAACCGCCCTTTCGCTCATTACTGGCGAGGCGGTACCAGCAACGCTGGATCAAGGCGTTCACTAAACCAGTTGATGCGCCAGTCAAGGTGGGGCCCGGTTGCCCTGCCCGTAGCGCCAATCTCACCGATTTTCTGGCCTTGTTCCACCAGGTCACCGGGCTTAACCGTCAGCTTACTTAAATGCAGAAACGTTGAGTTAACCCCAAGGCCGTGATCAATAATAATGGTGCCGCCGGAGTAATATAAATCCGGGTGCGCCAAGGTTACCTTGCCACCGGCCGGTGCAATCACCTGGGTACCGGTTGGGGCGCCAACATCCACACCGTAATGCGGGCGTTTTGGCACACCGTTAAATACGCGCTGACTGCCGTAAACGCCTGTGATTGGCCCTTCGGCTGGCCAGATAAAGTCCACCGCAAAATCCGTTCGCTCGCTACTGGTTTTGCGTGCTTTAGCAACCCGCCAGTTATCATCTTTTATGCGCTCAAGCACGCTTTGTGGTGGCGTTACCATGGCTTGCGGTACGCCTTCAATGCGTTGTGTGGGATATTCACGGGCGGTCAGGGTGATCTCACGGGTTTGCACTTCTCCCTCGGGAGTTTGCCAGCGCAGCGCCTGAGTGAGTTTGGCATCACGGCCAAAACCCACCACAAATTTACCGTCTGGAAGTACTTTTACCGGCTTATCATTCAGCCACACCGCACTGCCGGGCGTAAGTTCGCCGCGCAATAAACTGCCCTGGGTTAACTCACCGCGCAGTTCCAGAGCCTGTAACGCACTGCTAATGCATAATAAACCAAACAATAAGCTTTTAAGCCTAATCACCTACCATGGCTCCCTTGCCAACCCCTTCGTATGCCATAACACAGCAGCTGTCATTCGGCAGGCGCTGTTTTTGCTGGGTGTAAATGAATTGCGCAAGGCACTCTACAGTTGAATCGGTATCAATGATTTCACAAATTGAATCAGGTAACACGATTTCAAAATAGCCCTGGGCCGCCTCGTAGGCAAAACATACATGATCATCATAGCTTGCTAACCGATGCTGACATTGCAGTGCATCGGCGCTGATCTGATCTTCGCGGGAGGCTATGTAAATGTCTTCCCAACGCTTGGCCCAATAGGCTTCGCTTTCAAGATCCTCACTACCGTTGGTGATAATATCAACCCGCGAGCGATGGCCATGTGCGATCCGCTGACAGTTGCCATCGTGCTTTTTTAGCCCATGGGTATAGTGATAAAACGGTGTGCTGATAACTTCCGTGCGTAGCTTAATGGTAAGGTTGTCTACGTTATCCGGCAAATGGGTGGCAATTACCTCGCGCAGATATTCACTTACCGAGTCCATGGTGATAGTGGGCGCATAAATAAATGCGTAGGCTTCCGCCGGGCAATACATCTGAATAGCCTGCTCATCGGGCAGATCAAAGCGAACTTCTACTTGTTCTGAGTCTTCATCACGGCGGATATGTGCCTGTTCGCTTTCAGCCGGTACCAGCAGTTTATGGTCGATATAACCGTCGATCAGGCGTTTCAGGTTCTTTTTCACCACGCCAAAATCCTGGATCATACTTTCTTCATTCAAGGTGCCATCCAGCAGCACATCCACAATCCAGCTCTCACCAACCATGCCACGCTCAGGGCACAGGTAAGAGAAGTCCATGACGGTGAGGTCGTTTACAAATAATTGCATTGTATCTCGTTTAATCTTTAACAGGTTGGCAGCCCGCCGACTGCGAGCCGCCCAATAATCCGCTTAGTATACCAGCGATAGTAAGGTGACTGTACCACTAGCTACACTTAGCTGTTGCGTTTTAACTGGTCTTTTAAGTTAGGTGGGATCCCTTTAATCGTCAGCGTATCGGAATCCGGGTGATAGATAATACGGTCGCCCAGTAATTTACGGTCAAAACTCAATGAAACGCCGCCGCCCTGACCACTGAACTTCGCCAGCTGTCGAATTGCTGCCGGGTCTGGCTGAACTTCCGGCTCAATGGGTGTCTCCAGCCCTTGGGTAAACTGGGCAAAGTCCCGCTGGTTATCTTCATCACGGGGTAACTTTTCGGCCAGTTCGCTTATTCTTATGCTGTCACCACTGTCTATCTGCTGTTTAAAGTAGTTAGAAACTTCGGTGCGATGCGCGGTTTTCTCTTCGGCATCCAGTCCTTCACTGGCCAGATAATTCTCTACTGAGCTTATTAGTTGTTTATTTTGCTGCTTTACGTCGACCTTTTCCTCACAGCCAACAAACTGCATGAAAAAGTCAGAAACCTTGCGCCCCATGCGCCCTTTAATAAAGCTCACATACCGCTGCTGTTCCGGCTGAATGCGGTACTGGGTTAAATCAATCCGCACCGCTAGTTGCATTTTAGCCAGATCCAGATGCTCACGACTGTTAAGCTCCAGCTGTTGGTTGATCTCCACATGGGCCTTGGTGTTCAACAAGGTAACCAGTAAATACTGGGTGGCCAGATATTCATAATGTACAAACAGCACAAACCCGGTTTCTACCTGACCGGTATCAACCAGCGATTTCAGCAGCAGATCACCGGCGGTTTTGGTAAAAGGCACAAATACCGTATCGCTGTCTGCAGGCGAGGCTTCATGATGGGCCGTGTAGCCGTTTAACGATTCAGCAAAGCTGGCATCTTCTTGTTCTGTTTCAATAAAATGTCCTACCCCTTTGCCCGGTTTGCTCACAAAAGTGTGATGTAATTGCTGGCCCAGTTGTTCCAGCGCCGGCGTTACCGGCAGGCAGCCTTCGCGGGGGATCAATTGCATTTTACCTTCGTTATTAACGATAAGCTGATGCACGACAAAATGATGAATCAATATACTCATGAATTACCAGTGTCCAATTCGTTGATGAATGATGCAGTTTTTTGAATGAATGATTGTTATCAGATGCACAACGATTATAATCGCTTTATTGCCAAAAACTTTGCTTTTTCAAGCGATTTAACGATAAGAGGCGTAAAATGCCCCAACAAAGCCGATACAGTGATGCTGAATTCGAACGTCTGATGAACGACGTTATTATGGTACTAGAAAAACACGGTGCAAGTCGTGATCTTTCTTTAATGGTACTGGGAAATGTAATTTCTCATATTTTTGAGCATCAGGTCCCCCCTGCCAATCGCGAAGCGATGGT
>JAYZXK010000024.1:0-2788 GCA_036141415.1 Pseudomonadota bacterium | reverse complement strand
TTATAACAGCTGTGAAAGAGTTCAGATGCAGACATAGATAGTTAACCCGGGTTATTTGATTGCCACCAGTGACATAAAGTTAAAACAGCGATACCACATTACCACATCCGCAAAGCCCGCTTCTTTGAGCCGTGCCTGATGAATATCAAAGGTATCGATAAGCATGACATTTTCCAGCGCCGCGCGTTTCTGGCTGATCTCAAGCTCGCTGTAACCGTTCTGGCGTTTAAACTGCAGGTGCAAATTATTGATTACCTCGTTGCCGCGGTCATCATCGTGTCGAATTTTTTCAGAGATAACAAAAATCCCGCCCGGTAGCAGGCCGTCGTAGATTTGCTTAATAATAGCAGCGCGTTCCGGTGGGGGGATAAACTGCAGGGTAAAATTCATCACCGCCATAGACGCATTAGTGATGTCTTGTGATTGCGCAAAACCCTGCTTTACGGTGATAGGGTTAGGCAACTGAAAAGCGTCAACTTTACGCTGACAACGCTCAACCATGGCAGCTGAGCTGTCCACAGCAATAATATTGCAGTGATCTTCGGGGCAATGGCGTGACACCGAAAAAGACGCAGCACCTAAAGAGCAGCCCAAATCGTACACGTTGGTATGGGCTTTCACGTGGCTGGCAGCCAGCTGACCTATGGTTTCGATAATGGTTTGGTAACCGGGAATAGAGCGGCTAATCATGTCGGGAAATACATCCGCAACGGCATCATCAAACTGAAAATCGCTGACCTGTTTTAAGGGCGAAGCAAACAGATTGTCTTTATTCGACACGATAAATTCTTCTCTAGTGGCAGTTTGGCCGGCAATTTTACCCGGAGATGGCAGAAAACCAAGCCCGTAGCTAAAAAATTTCGGTAATACGGCATTCTTTACTTCAATCGTTTAACCTTTAGTATTAACCTATACCTATTGATAATAAAGACAGCCACTGAGGCACCTATTAAATGAAGTTTGTAATTGCCGACGATCATCCGCTTTTCAGGGAAGCTTTATCAGGCGCGTTAACCCCATTATTTGAAGGACTGGAAGTTCTTGAAGCTGAATCGACGGATGCATTGATTGATCTCCTGGCTCGCAGCAAAGATGTAGACCTGCTGCTTCTGGATTTATCCATGCCGGGCGCCAATTGGTTTGATACGCTGTCTACAGTGAAAGAACGTTATCCATCGCTTCCCATTGTGATGGTTTCAGCCAATGATGATATCGATGTTATTTCACAGGCAATCACACTTGGAGCAAAAGGTTACATTACCAAGGCAACGCCAACTAAAACTATTGCTGAAGCAATTGAGATAGTGCTGAGCGGTGAACCATGGTTACCCGCTGACATTGCTGAAAAGATGACCTTCAACAGTGGCAATATGAACGACATGCTGGAACGCTTTAAAGAACTTACCCCTAAACAGGTAATTGTACTGAAATACGTTCGTGCGGGCATGATGAACAAGCAAATTGCCCACGAAATGAATGTTACCGAGGCAACGGTGAAAGCACATATCAGTGCGGCGCTTAAAAAACTGGATATCAATACCCGTACACAAGCGGTGCTATTGATGGACAAGCTACAGATTAATTGATCCACAGTGATAGACCCGCAGCTTCCTCTGGTGGATATCCACCGTCACCTCGACGGTAATATCCGCCCGGAAACAATATGGGATCTTGCCACCAGGCATAATATTGCACTTCCTGCTAAAGATCTCGATGAACTACGCCCGCTGTGCCAAATCCAGGATAAAACTGCCGACTTACTGGCGTTTCTTTCACGGCTTGACTATGGCATTTCCGTGTTGGCAGACATGGATGCCTGTTATCGCATTGCTTACGAAAATATGCAGGATGCCAAACGGGCCGGGCTCGACTACGTTGAGTTAAGATTTTCCCCTTTCTATATGGCGCAATCACATCAGTTAAACGTAGCAGATGTGGTGGAAGCGACCATAGCAGGCTGCGCTGATGGCAGTCGCGATTTTACGATTAAACACAATCTCATTGGGATCCTGAGCCGCACCTTTGGCACAACGGCCTGCACTCAGGAACTCAACGGTTTGCTGGCACATAAAGACCATATCACCGCACTGGATTTAGCCGGCGATGAGCTGGGTTACCCGGCGCCTTTATTTACCGAGCACTTTAAAAAGGCCCGGGATGCTGGCTGGCAGATTACGGTGCATGCCGGTGAAGCCGACGGCCCGCAAAGTATCTGGAATGCTATTGAGCTGCTGGGTGCCAGTCGAATAGGGCATTGCGTCGCCGCCAAAGACGATAAAAAGCTGCTTGAGTATCTGGCAGAGCACAACATTGGTGTGGAAAGTTGCCCAACATCCAACTACCAGACCGCAACCGTGGTAGATACCGCCAATCATCCTATGAAAGGCTTTTTAGAAGCCGGTGTGGAAGTGACCCTCAACACCGATGATCCTGGCGTATCGGCTATTGATATTGGCGATGAATACCAGATAGCCAAAGACGTTATTCAATTGAGTGATGAGCAGCTTCGGCAAATTCAAATCAATGGCGTTAATCAATCGTTTATCTCCGCCACTGAAAAACAGCAATTGTTCGAAATGGCTTTAAAGCGCTAAGCTTTGGAGCCTATTTTTTAGTGCAGATTGAATCGAAAAAGGCACCATCTGGTTAATGCCGATCAGTTAAGAGATTGACATTAGCTGTAAGAGGATCAAAATCCAATGATCGTAAGGTCATTGGATTTTTTTATGCAACTTCAACAAGCCCTTAATACAGCGTTTAATGCCAGCACTCAGTTCAGTTCGTTTGA
>JAYZXK010000023.1:0-5598 GCA_036141415.1 Pseudomonadota bacterium | reverse complement strand
TCAAACGAACTGAACTGAGTGCTGGCATTAAACGCTGTATTAAGGGCTTGTTGAAGTTGCATAAAAAAATCCAATGACCTTACGATCATTGGATTTTGATCCTCTTACAGCTAATGTCAATCTCTTAACTGATCGGCATTAGCCTTGCGGCTCCATTTTTCGTTTAGCTTGCTGTCAGGCTATATCAGGCTCCGATGTAATCGAGGATCCCATCAGCGGCTTTACGGCCCTCATCAATAGCGGTCACCACCAGATCACTACCGCGCACCATATCGCCACCGGCGAAGATTTTCGGATTGGATGTCTGATAAGCGTACTGGCCTTTTGCAGGCGCACGCACGCGGCCTTTTTCGTCCAGAATAATACCGTAGTCTGCAAACCATGGGGCCGGGCTTGGCTGGAAACCAAAAGCGATAATGACCGCGTCAGCTTCCTGAACAAACTCAGAGCCTTCTACAACAACCGGACGACGACGCCCTGCTGCATCAGGTTCACCCATTTCGGTACGCACCAGCTTAACGCCAATGGCTTTACCGGTTTCATCCACTGCAATATCGAGCGGCTGAACGTTAAATTCAAATTCAACGCCTTCTTCCCGGGCATTCACCACTTCACGGCGTGAGCCCGGCATGCTTGCCTCATCACGACGGTAAGCACAGGTTACCTGCTCAGCACCCTGACGAATTGAGGTTCGTACGCAGTCCATGGTGGTATCACCACCACCCAGCACGACTACCTTTTTGCCTTTCATATCAATAAAGTCGGCGGTGTCTTTTTCCAGACCCATGACCCGGTTGGTATTTGAAATCAAGAACGGCAGGGCTTCGTAAACACCGTCGGCACCTTCGTTATCGAAGCCACCTTTCATTGACTTGTAAGTACCCATGCCCAGGAATACGGCATCGTACTGGTCAATGAGATCCTGAAACGCCACGTCCTTACCAATTTCGGTATTCAATACAAACTCGACACCCATTTCGGTAAAGATTTCGCGACGCAGTTTAATAACGTCTTTTTCCAGTTTGAAAGAAGGAATACCGAAGGTCAGCAGACCACCAATTTCTTCGTATTTATCAAATACCACTGGCTTCACGCCGTTACGTACCAGGATGTCTGCACAGGCAAGGCCAGCCGGGCCTGCGCCTACGATAGCGACTTTCTTATCGGTCCAGGTAACGCCGCTCATGTCAGGACGCCAGCCCATTTTAAAGGCGGTGTCGGTAATGTGTTTTTCGATAGAACCAATGGTTACCGCACCAAACTCATCGTTTAAGGTACAGTCACCCTCACACAGACGGTCCTGCGGGCAAACCCGGCCACACACTTCCGGTAAACTGTTGGTCTGGTGAGACAGCTCGGCTGCCTCAATAAATTTACCTTCGTTAGCCAGTGCCAGCCACTGAGGAATATAGTTATGTACCGGGCACTTCCATTCACAGTATGGGTTACCACAGTCCAGGCAGCGATCTGCCTGGCCTTCTGCCTGTGAATTGGTCAGAGGATGGTAGATCTCAGCAAAGCCGTTTTTACGATCCATTATCGGCTTCTTCGGCGGATCAATCCTTTCTACGTCAATAAATTGATATACATTCTTAGCCATTATCTTCTAACCCCTCTATTGCGCCTGAATGCGCAGTTCCGCGCTGGAACGACTAATATGGCCCAACAGATTTTTCACATCACTGGTTTTTGGTTTAACCAGCTTAAAGCGATTAAGTGTATTGGTGAAATCGTGCAGCAGGCTCAGTGAAAACTGGCTGCCGGTTTCTTCGTAGTGCTGGTTGATCAGGCCGCGTAAGTGCTCAGCCAGAATGACTTTATCGTCGATATCCAGTACTTCAACCAACTCCTGGTTAACCCGGTTGTTCAGATCGCCCTGCTCATCATAAAGATAAGCGAAACCACCTGTCATACCGGCACCAAAGTTAATGCCTACCGGACCCAGTACCGCCACAATACCGCCGGTCATGTATTCACAACCGTTGTCGCCAACACCTTCCACTACGGCAATTGCACCAGAGTTACGTACCCCGAAACGTTCGCCGGCACGGCCAGCAGCAAACAGTTTGCCGCCGGTAGCTCCGTACAGGCAGGTGTTACCCATAATGGCACTTTCGTGGGCATTAAACTCGCCTTTACGTGGCGGATAGATAACCAGCTTACCGCCAGTCATGCCTTTACCCACGTAATCGTTGGCGTCACCTTCGATGTACATGTTCAGGCCACCGGCATTCCAGACACCGAAGCTCTGACCCGCCGTACCCTTAAAGGTCACGGTAATTGGCATTTCTTCCATATCGTGGTTACCGTAATGTTTGGCGATTTCACCAGACAGTAAGGCACCTACCGAGCGGTCAGTATTGCGGATCGGATAGCTTAAGTTAATACCACAGCCTTTAACAACGGCCTCTTTGGCATCCTTAAGCATCTTCGCGTTAAGTACGCCTTTATCGAGCGGTGCGTTGGTGGTTTCAGAGCAGAACAGACGAGTGTGTTCACCTGCTACCGGCTTGGCCAGTATCGGTGACAGATCAAGTTTGTTTTGCTTAGCAGTATAACCGTCCAATAGTTCCAGTAACTCTGTGCGTCCGATCAGTTCATCAAACTTACGTACGCCAATGGAAGCCATGATTTCACGGACTTCCTGTGCCACAAACTTAAAGTAGTTCATGACCATCTCTGGCAGGCCAATAAAATGGTCGCTGCGCAGTTTATCGTCCTGGGTTGCAACACCGGTTGCACAGTTGTTCAAATGACAAATCCGCAGGTATTTACATCCCAGGGCAACCATCGGGCCGGTACCAAAACCAAAGCTTTCCGCGCCAAGAATAGCGGCTTTGATTACGTCCAGACCGGTTTTCAGACCGCCATCGGTTTGCACCCGTACTTTATGGCGCAGGCCATTCTCAACCAGTGCCTGTTGTGTTTCAGACAGACCCAGCTCGAACGGGCTACCGGCATATTTTACTGACGTTACCGGGCTGGCACCGGTGCCGCCGTCGTAGCCAGAAATTGTGATGAGGTCGGCATAGGCTTTAGCAACACCGGTTGCGATGGTGCCTACACCTGGCTCAGAAACCAGTTTCACTGAAATAAGTGCGGTTGGGTTCACTTGCTTCAGATCGAAGATTAACTGAGCTAAATCTTCAATAGAGTAAATATCGTGGTGCGGTGGTGGTGAAATCAGGGTTACGCCTGGCACCGAGAAACGCAGCTGCGCGATATACTTATTGACTTTATCACCAGGTAACTGACCACCTTCACCCGGTTTTGCACCCTGTGCAACCTTGATTTGGATGACATTGGCATTCACCAGATAATGTGGCGTAACACCAAAACGGCCAGAGGCAACCTGCTTGATCTTAGAGTTCTTTTCGGTGTTGAAGCGTTTTGGATCTTCACCACCTTCACCGGAGTTTGACTGACCGCCTAATCGGTTCATGGCAATCGCCAGTGCCTCGTGGGCTTCCGGGCTTAGTGCGCCGATAGACATGGCCGCGGTGTCAAAACGTGGGAACAGTTTTTCCGCCGGTTCAACTTCGCTGATATCCACAGCTTCACCCGCGGGCAGCACTTTCATTAAGTCGCGCAGGTGAGACGGAGCACGGTCGTTAACCAGTGCTGCGTACTGCTGGTAATCGGTATACTCACCACTAACCACCGCTTTTTGCAGGGTTTTAACCACATCCGGGTTGTACGCATGGTATTCGCCATCGTGAACATACTTCAGTAAGCCACCATGGGACATTTTCTTACGCTTCAGCCAGGCAACGCGCGACAGGTTGATGGCGTCCTGCTGGAAGTCGTCAAAAGACGCGCCTTCAATTCTGGAGGTAACCCCTTTAAAGCACATTTGTACCACGTCGTGGCTGATACCGATGGCTTCAAACAGTTTCGAGCTACGGTAACTCGCAACGGTACTGATACCCATCTTAGACATGATCTTATACAGGCCTTTATTGATACCTTTACGGTAATTCAATACTGCCTGCATCGCAGTTACATCGAGCTCGCCTTTTTCGCACAGCTGTTCGATGGTTTCATAAGCCAGGAACGGATAAACCGCGGTAGCACCTAAACCAATCAGTACAGCGAAGTGATGCGGGTCACGGGCAGAAGCGGTTTCTACCACGATATTGGCGTCACAACGTAACTGCTGATCCACTAAGCGGCGGTGTACTGCACCAACGGCCATCGCGGCAGGGATAGGCAGCTTGTTCGGCTTGATGTTGCGGTCTGACAGCACTACAAACGCGGCGCGTTTTTGTTTCACCAGGTACTCTACCTCGTGGCATACACGCTCTATGGCTTTCTTCAGACCTTCATCCTGTGAATACTGCAGATCAATCACTTCTGAATAATAGTGTTCAGGGTTGAATTCACGTAATTGTTTTAAATCGGTGTACATCAGGATGGGCGATTTAAATAATACGCGATCGGCATAACCACTGGTTTCGCTGAACACGTTTTGCTCACGACCAATACAGGTCGCCAGTGACATTACGTGGTTTTCCCGCAGCGGATCGATAGGCGGGTTAGTTACCTGCGCAAACTGCTGACGGAAATAATCGTAAAGGGTACGGTGTTTGGAAGATAACACTGCCATTGGCGTGTCATCACCCATTGAGCCTACCGCTTCCTGACCGTCTTTACCCAGTACTTTAATAACCTGATGGATTTCTTCGTAGCTGTAGTTAAACAGCTTGTGATACACCGCCATGGTGTCGTCGTTGAAGACCCGCTGACCAATCAGTGAGGCATCCATATTTTCAATCGGCGTTAATGAACGGATGTTTTTCTCAATCCACTCATGGTAGGGATGACGATCTTTCAGCTCGTCATCAATTTCGGTAGAACGCCAGATCTTACCATTGTAGGTATCAACCGCGAGCATTTCGCCAGGCCCTACACGGCCTTTTTCTATAACGTCTTCAGGTTCGTAGTCCCAGATACCAATTTCTGAGGCCAGGGTAATAAAGCCGTTTTTGGTCAGTACATAGCGCGCCGGGCGCAGACCGTTACGGTCGAGGTTACAGGCAACGTGACGACCGTTGGTCATTACGATACCGGCAGGACCATCCCAGGGTTCCATGTGCATTGAGTTAAACTCGTAGAATGCACGCAGTTTCGGATCCATGGTGTCATTGTTCTGATACGCTGGTGGTACCAGCAGGCGCATAGCGCGGAATAAATCCATCCCACCGGCCAGGAACAGTTCCAGCATGTTATCCAGTGACGATGAGTCAGATCCTTCGGTATTAACATAAGGTGCAGCGTCTTTCAGATCCGGGATCAGAGGCGTGGCAAATTTACCGGTACGGGCCATTGCCCAGTCACGGTTACCTTTAATGGTATTAATTTCACCATTGTGTGCCAGATAGCGGAACGGCTGTGCCAGCGGCCATTTCGGCAGCGTGTTGGTAGAAAAGCGCTGGTGGAATACACAGATGCTGCTTTTCAGATTTTCATCGGCGAGATCTTTATAGAAGGCAGGTAAGTCTTTTGGCATTACCAGACCTTTATAAATGGTTACCAGACCAGACAGGCAGGCAATATAAAAGTCAGGGTCCTGTTCAAGGCGTTTTTCTACCCGGCGAC
>JAYZXK010000022.1:0-3028 GCA_036141415.1 Pseudomonadota bacterium | reverse complement strand
CAACTATAGCGACCTGGCAGCCAACGCCAAATACCTGTATGTCAGAGATAGGGTTACCGAGCCTGGCAGCAAACCGGTACTTAAGGCCATTGAACAAACACCGCATCATAAAACCAGCACCTTTATGTCTGGCCTGAGCGGCTACAAGCTTAGCGCTGATGGCAAGAGTATGCTGGTGTTAAAACAAAGCGGCAATAACGATCAGATCTTTATTGTTGGCGCAGGTAAACAATTCCCGTCAGACACAACCGACCAGAAAGCCGATGTGTCGGCCTGGAAATTACGCATCGATCCGCAGCAGGAATGGCAACAACTGTTTCATGATGCCTGGCTGATGCACCGTGATTACTTTTACGATAAGGCCATGCGAGGCGTTGACTGGGCGGCCATGAAAGCAAAATATCAGCCACTGGTAGCTCGCATTACCGATCGCGCCGAACTGAACGACGTGCTTGGCCAGATGACCGGTGAGCTTAATGTGCTGCACTCCCAGGTGTATGGCGGCGACACTCCGCAGGAGCCTGATCGTCCTGCGCCAGCCAGTTTAGGCGCCAATTTGCTGCAAACCGATGAAGGCGTGCAAATTGCCAGCATTTACCAGTACGACAACGAAGTGCCGGCCAAAGCCTCACCGTTGTTAAAACCTGGTACTGACGCCAAAGAAGGTGACATTATTACCAGCATTAATGCGCGCCCGATAAGCTCTCTGGCTGAATTAAATCAGGCATTGCTTAATCAGGCAGGCCGCCAGGTACTGTTGGGCCTAAGCCGTAATGGCGAAGCGCTGCAAACCATTGTGTATCCGGTAAGTAATCGCACCGATGCCCGCCTGCGCTACCAGGACTGGACAACCCGAAACCGCCAGAAAGTAGAACAGGCCGACCAGGATATTGGCTACCTGCATCTGTATGCCATGGGCAGCAACGATGTGTCGGATTTTGCTCGCGAGTTCTACGCAGCCTACAAAAAAGACGGCCTGATCATTGATGTACGCCGTAATCGCGGCGGCAATATTGATAGCTGGATTTTAGAGAAGCTGCTGCGCAAAGTGTGGATGTTCTGGACCAGTGATAATCGTGAGCCAAACGGGAATATGCAACAAACTTTCCGTGGTCACCTGGTGGTGCTGGCCGATCAGTATACTTACTCCGACGGTGAAACCTTCACCGCAGGTGTAAAAGCCATGGATTTAGGCCCGGTGATCGGTAAACAAACCGCTGGTGCCGGCATCTGGTTGCGTGGTCGTAACCGTCTGGCGGATAACGGCATGGCGCGGGTGGCGGAGCTACCGGTATTCGCCGAGGATGGTCGCTGGATCACCGAAGGACTGGGGATTGCCCCGGACATTGAAGTAGACAACCTGCCTCATGCTACCTTTATGGGTGAAGATGCACAGTTAGATGCCGCAATTGAGTATCTGCAGCAGCGTATTGAGCAGCGCCCGGTTAAACCACTAACGCCCAAGGCCTACCCTGGCGTTACTGAGCCTGCGGACGACATTGAGCCGTAACTAACCTTGCGCTGCCCTGTTAACCAGGGCAGCGTTTTTCTTTCCTACGAAGTAATTGCCGCCACCACTTTATGCAAAGTGAGCTCTGCAGAGAGTAAATCTACTTGCGCCTCAATGGCTTTTAATTTTGCCTTAAGCACACCCGACTCACGGGCATTCAGCTTAAACATATCACTGTCACCGGCATCAAACCGTTTGCGCTCAAGCTGCGATAAGGTTACCGCCAGCTCGGCATTTTGCTGTTGCAGGGCCAGCACTTCGTGGGCCTGCTGCCAATAGGCATAGGCTTGTTCAAACTGCTGATTAAGCTGGTCCTGGGCCAGGGTGACCTCATATTCCAGCACCTTAAGTTTAGAGCGCATGGTCGCCTGTTCAGCTTTAGCTTTACGGTTCCCCAGAGTATACGAGAACGTAAGACCAATTTTACCTTCGGTTTCGGCCAGTGATGTCGGGCCGCTGCCCATATCTTTAGCCACCAGCGCCTTTAAATCGAGCTGGGGCAACAACTGGTTTTCTGCCAGTCGAAACTTATTCTGCGTTACGCTCTGCTCCGTGCGCAGTACCTCTAACGCCGGATGTTGAACAATAGCATTACGCAACCTAGCCGCCTGCGCAGGCGTGATGTTAAACGGCCATTTGATATCGGCTGGCAGCGCGGCATCGCTGGCAATTACCTGTGACTGTCCATCCTTGTTGCGCCAGTAAAAAGCCAGTGCCTGTGCCGAGGCACGCTGCGTTTGGCGTAGTTGCGACAAAGCTAACTTCTGTTCCAGGATACTCGCTTCAAATTCAGTGAGATCGACTTCGGCCAAATCGCCACTTTTCAATCGGGTCGACAGCCCCTCGCGACGATATTTAAGGGTACCGAGCAGCTCCTCTACCGCGGCAATTTTAAGGCTTACTTCATACCATTTTAAATACTGGCTGAGGCCTTTATACAAAAAGTCATTCATGCTCAGGGCTAATTCAGCCTGATACTGCTCAATGGCCAAGGCGGCGTTACTCACCCCTACCCGGCGTTTGTCGATACTGCGGTTTTGCAGCAGCGACAGGGCAACACCAATACTGGCCTCACCGCCTGATAAGGTATTGTACTGCTCTTCGTAAACCGGAAAGTCGCCGGTGGCAACGCGGTACTCACTGATAAGCTTAGCGTTCATATCACCCAGTGGTTTTACAAAGCGCTGGGCCGCGGCAGAGCCGTCGTAATAACCGGCTACCCGGCCGCTGACATCCTGCTCAATGCGGCCGTCGAATTCGCTTTGGGCGCTATCCAGGCCGTAAACCAACTGGTTATTTTTCTCAGTCAGCACATTCACATACGGGTGCAACTGCTGCATGTTGTCGATAAGCGCAGGAACAGTGGGCAGCTCCTGCTCAGCCTTAAGCGACGTAACCGACCCACCAGTAAGCGTCAGCAGAGCCACCGCTAAAATGCGTTTAGTCATTGCCGCCCCCTACCAGCCTGGTGCAGATGAACTGGCCTGCGTGGCCGGTTTCTGAGGTGGGAAGTTATTT
>JAYZXK010000021.1:0-7561 GCA_036141415.1 Pseudomonadota bacterium | reverse complement strand
GAGAAGACAGGGCCTACCCGAGATGTATAAAGCCAAAAGTGAGTCGTTACCCCCATAAAAAGAAAAATACCAGTCAGCTTAACTGACTGGCATTAGCCAATCGGCTGGTTTTTTTATGCGTGCACTGATTACTGTGCAATTCGCCGTCACTTCATCCACTCTGCAATCATGCTACAATTCACCTGTTAATTTACTAGCAATAAGGTGATCAATGTATCCTATCGGCACACCAGGTCAGCCCTGGGGAGAAGAAGAAAAAAAACAATGGCTCGCGGCGCAATCAGTAAAGCGTAGTTACGCCGATGAAGTGTTAAGTCAGTTAGATGGCATGCCGGATTATTTTTCTGTTATCCAGTACGGAGCATTGCCCTATGATGAGTCACGCTACCCACTTTATGCATTGTTACCCCGGCAGCCAATAACAGATGCTCCCTGGGTACTGGTAACTGGCGGTGTACACGGTTATGAAACCAGTGGCGTGCAGGGCGCTTTGTTATTTGCGCGGGAATACAGTCAGGCGTATACCGATAAAATCAATCTGATAGTGGTTCCCTGTGTGAGCCCGTGGGGTTATGAAACCATTAACCGTTGGGACCCACTGGCTATCGATCCGAACCGTTCTTTTTATCCCGACTCGCCGGCCCCAGAGTCAAAATTACTCATGGACTTTATTGGCGCAATGCCGCAGGAGTTTTTACTGCACATCGATCTTCACGAAACCACCGATACGGATAACAGCGAGTTTCGCCCAGCCCTGGCGGCCCGTGATGCCATTGAGCAAAAAGCCTGGGAGATCCCCGACGGCTTTTATCTGGTGGCCGATGCCAAAGCGCCTCATCTGCCTCTGCAACAAGCAATTATCAACGAGGTGAAAAAAGTTACTCATATTGCCCCAACGGATGAAAACGGCCTGATTATCGGTGCTGAGGTGCCCTCTGAAGGTGTAATCTGCTATGACAAGAGAAAACTCTTCTTATGCGGCGGATTTAATAATGCTACTTATTGTTCTACAACGGAGGTGTATCCGGACAGCCCGACAGCTACTCCGGAAATTTGTAACCGTGCTCAGGTTGCGGCTGTAGAGGGAGCTTTACAGTATTTACTGAAGTAATGCGATAAACGGTCGATTATCGATGTCTGGATGTTTGGATTTCTAGACGTCTAAATGTATACTCCTTGCTATGCTTAACGCGTAGCGGGGATATCATGGTTTACGTTGCATTGTTGTATGAAGGGGTAGGGCAAAGGCTGGTTAGCTATGAAGCCAGTAACGAAGCCGAATTTTTTGCTAAACTCGATGCCCGGTTTGGCTGCTATGTTTGCCTGTGGTTTACCGAGGAACTGATCGCGAATAATGAAAAAGTTCACACCCAGAATCCCTGTTGAACAGGCAATTGCCACATCGCCCTGCATTGGTAACTGCTGCCTGGATGATGAGGATATTTGTCTGGGCTGTCAGCGTCATATTGATGAAATCACCGGTTGGCACAGTGCCAACGCCACAGAGCGTCGCGCTATTTTAAATCGGTGCGAAAAACGCTTTGCACTGAGCTCAGGGCATAAACAGCAATACTAATGCCAGCGGCCAAATGTTCTGCTAAAATCCGCCCCCCTTATTTCTGAATACTAAAATACTATGCGAGTTTTGTTAGCGCCTATGGAAGGCGTTGTTGATCATTTAATGCGCGACATGCTTACCCGGGTAGGCGGTTTTGATTTGTGCGTAACAGAATTCGTTCGTATCGTTGACCAGAAACTCCCGCAGAAAACCTTTTACCGTCTGTGCCCTGAATTGCACGAGGGCGGTAAAACACCCAGTGGTGTGCCCGTTCGCGTGCAGTTACTGGGCCAGCACCCCCAATGGCTGGCAGAAAATGCCTTAACCGCTGTTGAGCTGGGCTCACCCGGTGTGGATCTAAACTTTGGTTGTCCGGCCAAAACGGTAAATAAAAGTAAAGGCGGCGCGGTATTACTACAATATACCGAGTTGCTGCACGATATTGTTAAAGCCGTGCGAGAGGCTGTCCCGGCCCATTTGCCCGTAACGGCTAAAATACGCCTCGGTTTTGAGGATAAATCGCTGGCTATCGATAACGCCGTGGCCATTGATGAAGCCGGCGCATCTGAGTTAGTTGTTCATGCCCGCACTAAAACCGAAGGCTACCGGCCACCGGCCTACTGGGACTGGATTAAAAAAATTCGCGCCCATACCCGTTTACCGGTGATTGCTAATGGTGAAATCTGGTCTTATGAAGATGCCAAACGCTGCCAGGAAATGTCGGGTTGTAACGATGTAATGATTGGCCGTGGCGCACTGGCCATGCCGAATCTTGCCCGTCACATTCGTGATAACGAACCGCCGATGAGCTGGCCGGAACTGGCGCAGCTGTTGATAGATTATTCCGGTTATGAAATCTATGGCGATAAAGGCCGTTACTACCCCAACCGCCTTAAACAGTGGTGTGGCTACCTTAAGCGCCAATACCCCCAGGCGGAAGTCCTGTTCGACAATATTCGCCGTTTACAAAAGGCCGATGAAATTGTTGCGGTGCTACAACAATCGGCCGCTACGGCAAAATAGCTTTTCCTGCTTGTGCGTCGTCTCCTGATTCGCTACCGTTAAACTCATCCCATCGATTTTCAACTAAACCTTGATGGGGTGTGGCACTTAACGACAACGATTAAAAGAAAGGTAATGCATGACAACTACATTTAAGCAGTTAGGTATCACTGCCGCGTGTTGCTGTGCTTTGCTGCTTTCTGCCTGTGCAGAAGATAAAGCAGATAAAGCCGAGCAGTCACCAAAAGTGACCATCGATAAAAATCCATTCCCCAGCAAGTATACCCCGCTACCCGGAGCACCAACAGTGATCACCGGTGTCACGATATTAGATGGCATCGGCAATAAAATTGATAACGGTATGGTGTATTTTACCGACGGTAAAATTGCGGCAATTGGCGAAAACCTTGATGTGCCGGCAGAAGCGACGGTTATCGACGGCACCGGTAAATGGGTAACGCCGGGCATTATTGATGTACACAGCCATTTAGGGGTTTACCCTAACCCCTCTACCCATTCCCATTCGGATGGAAATGAAGCCATTAAACCGGTGACCGCCAATGTGTGGGCAGAACATTCGGTATGGCCTCAGGATCCTGGTTTTGGCCGGGCATTAGCCGGTGGCGTTACCGCGCTGCAAATCTTACCGGGTTCTGCCAACCTGTTTGGTGGCCGTTCAGTGGTACTAAAAAATGTGCCGGATCGCACTATGCAGGAAATGAAGTTTCCGGATGCGCCTTACGGACTAAAAATGGCCTGTGGTGAAAACCCGAAACGGGTTTATGGTAAAAAAGGCGGTCCCTCAACCCGTATGGGCAATGTAGCCGGTTATCGTCAGGCATGGGCCGATGCCGAAAATTATAGGCGTGCCTGGGAACGTTATGAAGCCGATTATGAAGCGGGAAAAAATCCAACGCCGCCTAAGCGCGATCTGAATCTTGATACCCTGATGGGCGTGTTAAAAGATGAGATCCGCGTACATATGCACTGTTATCGCGCCGATGAAATGGCCGTGGTGATGGATGTCATGAAAGAGTTCGGCTATCAGATTTATTCATTCCAGCATGGTGTAGAAGCCTACAAAATTGGTGATCTGCTGGCCGAGAACAACGTGTGTTCAGCCATGTGGGCCGACTGGTGGGGCTTTAAAATGGAGGCCTACGATGGCATTCGTGAAAATATCCCTATGGTTCATGAAGCCGGGGCTTGTGCCATCGTTCATTCCGACAGTGATTTAGGTATTCAACGCCTTAACCAGGAAGCCGCTAAAGCCTGGTCTGATGGCCGCCGTGCTGGTATCGACATCAGTCAGGAGGAGGCATGGATCTGGCTGTCTGCTAACCCGGCTAAATCGTTGGGTATTTTTGATAAAACCGGCTCACTGGAAGTGGGCAAGAATGCGGATTTAGTGCTGTGGAGCGACAACCCCTTTTCAACCTACGCCAGAGCCGACAAAGTGTATATCGATGGCGGACTGGCTTTTGATCTGAGTGACCCCACGTCGTGGCCGGTGGCAGATTTCGAGTTAGGGCAAGTTGGCGAGGGAGATATCAAATGAAGTCATTATTAACAATATGCCTGTTGGCAACCATCAGCAGTACTGCCCTGGCCGAGAAACTGGCCATCGTTGGCGGTAAAGTGTTTACCGGCAGCGAACAGGGCACATTGGAAAGTGCCACCGTGTTGATTAACGGTAATGAAATAGTGTCGGTCAGTGCCTCCTCAGCGGTGCCTGAGGGTTACCAGACCATTGATGCCAGCGGTAAGTATGTAACGCCGGGGCTGATTGGTGCTTATACCCAGTTGGGATTGGTTGAAGTCAGTAGCTCTGCTGGTACTGTGGATGCTTCTGTGTCATCAAATCCGGTATCTTCCACCGGTGCTGCATATGACGTCAGCTATGCGATTAACCCGGACTCCAGCTTACTTGCGATCAGCCGTGTTGAAGGGTTCACCTCGGCCGTTAGTGGTATTTCACGCAGCGATAGCCTGTTTCATGGGCTGGGAGCTGTTATTACCTTATCCGGCACTGGCGACCCGGTTCTAAAATCACGGGCATTCACCGCAGTGAATGTAGGCAATGGCGGTGCCGACAGCAATGGTGGCTCAAGAGCCGCACTGTGGGTGATGTTGGAAGAAGCCATAAGTGAGGCCATGCAGGTAAGTACTGCAGCGCAGTTGAGTCCATCCTCACAATGGCATGGTCTAAATAGCCGGGCGGATGTAAAAGCCTTAAAGCCGATAGTCAATGGTGAATCGCCATTATTAATGTTTGCCGACAGGGCGGCGGACATTCGCCAGGTTATCGCTTTTAAACAGCGCTACCCCAAAATTAAAGTCGTCCTGGTGAAAGGAATGGAGGCATGGCGAGTGGCAGAAGAGCTGGCTGATGCTAACATTCCGGTGATCATTGACCCTGAGTTTAATTTGCCCGGTAGCTTCGAGCAGCTTGGTGCCACGCTGGCCAACGCCAAACGATTGGAGCAAGCCGGTGTTATGGTGGCAATAGGAATGGAAACCCACAATATTCGACTGGCTACTCAACATGCCGGTAATGCGGTGGCATTTGGCATGTCGTGGGAAGGCGCCATGGCGGCCCTTACGGTAAATCCGGCGCGCATTTTTGGCGTACCTGATCAGCTGGGCACGCTTACGAGCGGGGCTAAAGCTGACGTGGTTGTCTGGAGTGGCGATCCTCTGGAAGTAACACAAGCTCCGGAAGTTGTGATCATCGACGGTGAAATGGTTGAGATGACATCACGCCAAATCAAGCTTCGTGATCGTTATCAACAGCGGGCTGAGTCGGGGCAAACGTCACAGTATATTAGTTAGAATCAGCAGGTGATGGTAAAAGCCGGTATAACTTACCGGCTTTTTTGTGTGCGGAGGATTAATCGGCGTTGGGTGACAGGCCTTGTCCGAGGAACATGATTCGCTGCGTGGCAACATAACAGACAAGTTTAACCCCCATGGCATATAACAGTGTGAGAACAGACACTGCAAATGCTGGTCCGATAACGGCAACATCCTCAATGTGCGACCCCATAGCAACCCAGCCAAGCAGGGTCATCAGGGCGCCCAGCCACAAGCAGGAGTTACCCAGCACATTAAACACCATAGCACTGCTTTTCACTTGCCGTAGTGAATCAACATGGCCGGAAAACAGGCACGAAAAAGCTTGTTTTACGTTGCCGGGGGAGGTCACTGCCAGGGTAAACACCAGGGCAGGTGGCAGGGTAATAATGAGTGACGGCACGTCGAAAAACATGCTGGTGCCACCAGAGAGTTCCATAGCAAAAATGGTTAATGCGGTAAAAAATAACACGCTGAATGCAAACATAATAAGCGCCTTTTGTGTTTGATTAATATAGTGGAATGAGGTTAACAATGCCTGGCGCCAGTACCATATCTGACAGGCCTGTTTACTCTGGTTAAATTGAATTTGTTGAAATTCCTCCTCGAGATCGCCCAGTAAAGGCTCTTTAAGATCGGCAGGAAGCACTTTTTCCAGCAAGGCCTCAGCGATACGCGGTGGTGAGTATTTGTTCACTGCTTCACCCCAACAAAACTAAGTTTTACATCGCGCCACATGGCGTCGAGCGACTGGCGGGTTTCCTGTAGCGCCCGTTTACCTTGTGCGGTTATCTCAAAGTATTTTTTAGCCCGCCCGCCACGTTCTGCTGTGGCTTCACCCATCGCTGAGCGGATCAGGCCTTTATCTTCAAGCCGGGTCAGTGTGGTATACAGTGCGCCGATACTGACATCCCGCTGAATCACATCGAGCAGTATCTGACGAATGGTTGTGCCATAAGCCTGTTCTCCCAGGCGTAAAATGGCGAGTAACACAAATTGTTCAAACTCACCTAAAAATCGAGATTTACCCATGCTGCTCCCTGATAAAGTTTGTACTACAAAGTAAAAGAAACTTAGTGCATTGTAATTTATTCTACAAAGTAAAACTAATTAATATCGATACTGGCGTATCAGGAATCATGCAGATCGCCGGGATTTTGGCTTAAACGGGATACATTTGACCTTTTTAAAGCGAAATTGCCACCTGAAAGTAGATGGGAATTCTAAAAAATATCAGCAAACTACAGCAAATTGTCTTATCCTAAGGGTATTCCTGAATTGTATTTTCTTTGGCCATGTTCGCTACGCATATGAGGTGGCGTATCAAAGGTTAAATGACTCCGTTTTTATAGGATTGCTTTGCGTAGTCAAACAAGCCCTCAACAAAAATTTCGCCCCGTCTGGCTGTTTTTCGCCGCATTTACCGTGGTCGTTTCTGTTACCCTGGTGGCAGACTTTCTGGCCAGTAAATGGCAACGGGAAGAACAAATTAACCAGGTCACCCAAAAGCTGGGGATGCTGCGCTCCAACCTGGAATTTGAACTCTACACCAATATTGAACTCATCCGCGGGGCTGCGGCATATATCTCCCTAAACCCCGATATTAACCAGACCGGATTTAGCCGTTACATGAGCCGCTTGTTAGAGCAGCGCAACAATATCGTAAATATCGCCGGGGCCCGTGATTTCGTGGTCAACCTGATTTATCCTGTTGCCGGTAACGAAAAAGCAATAGGTCTGGATTACCGGGTTAATAGGGAACAGCGGGACTCGGTTTTTACCGCAGCTGACACCGGGACGCCGGTGTTAGCTGGTCCGGTCAACCTGGTCCAGGGCGGCGTGGGTTTAATTGCTCGTTTACCAGTGATAAACGAAAAGGGCGTATGGGGCATTGTATCGGTAGTGCTCGATTATCGTGGGGTGCTAAGTGACGCCGGCTTTATCGGTGATAGCGAGCTTGACCTGCTTATCTCGGGTCGCGATGAGCTTGGTAACCTGGTTGATATTTATCGCAATCATGATGAAAAACCACTGGTCAACCCGGTGCAATTGTCAATCCAGTTACCCTATGGTGAGTGGCAGCTCTCGGCACAGCCTGATGAAGGCTGGGTAGCATTTCATTTTCATCCGCTATTCTGGGTTCTCGCT
>JAYZXK010000020.1:0-7271 GCA_036141415.1 Pseudomonadota bacterium | reverse complement strand
GGGCGCTCGCGCTCTTCACGATAAACCTTGGTATGAGTTTTACCGGTGCGCGCCGTTACCCGCCAGTCTATAGCGCGGATATCGTCGCCGGGCTGGTAATGCCTGGCTTCGTCGAATTCCATGCCCCGGCCTTTATGCTTGGTCAGATAACTGCCCGCCAAACGCGCCTGTGGCGTACGCCGCGGGGTTAAGTCCAGCAGGTTGGCAAACTGTCGGTATTGCAGTAACTCTTTGACACCTAGATGAATGCCGTCCGACTGCAATCGTGCTAAATAGGATTGCGCAGTCATGATTTAAGGTACGGCCACCAGATTCAAAATTTTGTCGAGCACCTGATTGGTGTTTACCCCTTCCGCTTCTGCCTGATAAGACAAAATAATCCGATGGCGCAGGGTATTGTGAAATACTGCCTGAATGTCATCCGGGCCAACAAAGTCACGGCCAGCTAGCCAGGCATGCGCCCGTGCACAGCGGTCCAGTGCAATAGTGGCTCGAGGACTTGCGCCAAACTCAATCCATTCGGCCAGTTCCGGTGCGTAGTTTTCCGGGCGCCGGGTAGCCATTATCAACTGCACCAGATAAGTTTCCAGAGCAGGGGCCATGTGCAGTGCTAAAGCAGCTTTGCGAGCGGCAAAAATATCTGCCTGACTGAGGCTTGGCGGTACCGCTTTCGGTGCACTCAATTCCTCGTTGCGGGTGAGCTGCAGGATTTGCAATTCGGTATCGGCATCCGGGTAATCAATCTCCAGATGCATTAAAAAACGGTCCAGCTGGGCTTCTGGTAACGGGTAAGTGCCTTCCTGCTCCAGCGGGTTTTGCGTTGCCATGACCAAAAACAGCTCTGGCAGCTTATAGGTTTTGTTGCCTACCGTAATTTGATGTTCTGCCATGGCTTCAAGCAGTGCCGACTGCACTTTGGCCGGGGCCCGGTTAATTTCATCGGCTAACACCAGGTTATGAAAAAGCGGCCCTTGCTGGAACACAAATTCGCCGGTCTCCGGGCGGTAGATATCCGTACCTGTGAGGTCGGCAGGCAGTAAGTCGGGGGTAAACTGTACACGGTGAAAGTCACCATCTATACCTTTAGCCAGCGCATTGATGGCACGGGTTTTTGCAAGCCCCGGAGGCCCTTCTACCAGTAGGTGACCATCAGCCAGTAATGCAATTAACATATTGAGCGTAAGTTGAGACTGACCAATTATCTGTGAGTCGAGGTATGCGTGTAACTGTCTGAACTGCTCAGCTGCCATAGGAGAATCTTACCTTTTTTATGTTATTGATAATGCAAAATAATGGGTGAAAATTGCGCGCTACCCTTCGGCCGGTACCGGCACTGAACCGATATGACTTTTTAAGGTCTTAAAGGTTCCCGCTAAAATGGGCAGAAAGCCATTTTTTGCTTGTTCAATTGTTGTTATATCAACAATCTGTAATAGGGTCGCTTTATTTTGTTTCAAGAGATGTTGGTCCTCAAGTGAAGAAATGTTGCAAAATATTCCGCTGCACATTTGCTATTTGTTTAATAGTTTGTAAAAATCTGCCCACTAACTACAGGTCAGACCACTTGGTGGTCGCAAATACAGGTTGAATTGCATGGCTAAACAACAATCAGTTACAACGCGCAACGGCGACAGGATCGCAATCGTTGCCGGCCTTAGAACGCCGTTTGCAAAAATGGCGACCTATTTTCACGGCGTACCCGCAGTTGATTTGGGCAAGATGGTGGTAAACGAACTACTGGTCCGTAATGCGGTGGATCCTAAACTGGTTGAACAACTGGTATATGGCCAGGTGGTACAAATGCCTGAAGCGCCTAACATTGCCCGTGAAATCGTGCTGGGCACCGGGATGAACGTGCATACAGATGCCTACAGCGTGTCCCGTGCCTGTGCTACCAGTTTTCAGTCTACTGTGAATATTGCCGAGTCTATGATGGCGGGCAATATTGAAGTTGGCGTGGCCGGTGGTGCCGATTCAACTTCTGTGTCACCGATTGGGGTATCGAAAAAGCTGGCCAGAGCGCTGGTGGATTTGCAGAAAACCAAAACGCTGGGGCAAAAATGGGCCGTACTTAAAAAGTTGGGCTTAAAAGACTTGCTGCCGGTGCCTCCCGCCGTCGCTGAATATTCAACCGGTTTATCCATGGGACAGACGGCAGAGCAAATGGCTAAAAGCCATGGCATTACCCGTCAGGCTCAGGATGAGCTGGCGCACCGTTCGCACAGTCTGGCGGCAGAAAGCTGGCAAGCTGGTAAGCTGGCTAACGAGGTCATGACTGCCTATGCCGAACCTTATAAAGGCGCGCTGGAGCAGGATAACAACATTCGATTTGACTCTAAAATCGAAGGGTATGCAAAGCTGCGTCCGGTGTTCGATAAAAAGTATGGCTCCGTCACCGCGGCCAATGCTACACCATTAACAGACGGCGCCTCTGCCGTACTGATGATGACTGAAAGCCGGGCCAAAGCGCTGGGCTATACCCCGCTGGGTTACATTAAGAGTTATGCATTTGCGGCTATCGACGTGTGGGAAGACATGTTGATGGGGCCATCTTATGCAACGCCAATGGCGCTGGATAAGGCGGGCATGACGCTGAACGATTTAACCTTAATCGAAATGCACGAAGCCTTTGCTGCACAGACGCTTGCCAATATAAAAATGTTCGCCAGCGACAAATTTGCGCAGGAAAAACTGGGTCGCAGTAAAGCCACCGGCGAAATTGATATGGATAAGTTTAATGTGATGGGAAGCTCAATCGCCTACGGTCACCCGTTTGCGGCCACCGGCACCCGAATGATCACTCAAATGCTTAATGAACTTAACCGCCGAGGCGGTGGAACTGGCCTGTTAACCGCCTGTGCGGCAGGTGGATTAGGTGCAGCGATGATTGTGGAGACAGCATAATGACAGAACAAACTCAAAGCGCATTTACGCTGACCAGGCAGGATAATGGTATTGCCATATTAACCATGGACGTGCCTGGGGAGTCGATGAATACCCTGAAGGCGGCGTTTGGCGAAGAAATGACTGTCCTGCTGGATAAAATTGAAAACGACAGCAGCATTAAAGGGGTTGTACTGGTAAGCGGCAAGGATAATTCCTTCGTTGCCGGTGCCGATATTACTATGTTGGATGCCTGTTCTACCGCAGATGAAGCGATGGCACTGGCCAAAGGCGGACAGGATATCTTTAACCGGATAGAAAATATGCGCGCCACCTTTGTCGCCGCTATTCACGGCCCTGCGCTGGGCGGCGGTCTGGAACTGGCAATGGCGTGCCATTACCGAATTTGTACAGAAAGTTCAGCGACTCAGCTCGGCCTGCCGGAAGTGCAGCTTGGCTTGTTGCCTGGCAGTGGCGGCACGCAGCGCTTACCCAAACTGGCAGGTATTCAGCAAGCCATTAAAATGATGCTGACGGGCGCTTCGGTACGGGCGAAACAAGCCAAAAAATACGGCATTGTGGATGACGTGGTACCGCGCTCAGTGCTGGTGGATGTGGCTTCTCAGTTTGCCGCAAAGGCTAAACCTTCACGTAAGGCTGAATCTAAAGGGATAGTCAATAAGTTCCTTGAGGGGACTGCCCCTGGTCGTAATATTGTATTTAAAAAAGCGGGTGAGCAAACCCAGGCCAAAACACGTGGCAATTACCCAGCGCCACAACAAATTCTTGATGTGGTAGCCATTGGTATTAACAAAGGCACGAAGGCGGGTTTGGAAGCAGAAGCTAAGGCATTTGGCCAGTTGGTGATGACACCAGAGTCAAAACAGCTGCGGCAAATATTCTTCGCTACCACAGCGATGAAAAAAGAGTCGGGCGTTGCTGATGTACCGCCACAAAAAGTTAATAAGGCAGGTGTGCTTGGCGGCGGCTTAATGGGCGGCGGTATCGCCTACGTCACTGCCACTAAAGCTGGCGTTCCGGTGCGGATTAAAGATATTCAACCGGCCGGTATTGCCAATGCAATGAAGTACAGTTACGACTTGCTGAATAAAAAGGTTAAACGCCGCTTTATGCGCAAGTCTGAGATGCAGAAACAGATGGCCCTACTCACCGGTACGCTTGATTACTCGGGCCTGCAGGACGCCGATATTATTGTTGAAGCAGTGTTTGAGGATGTTGGCCTTAAACGTAAAATGGTGGCCGATGTAGAGCAGGGGTGTAAAGCCGAAACCATTTTTGCCTCGAATACGTCATCCATTCCTATTGCTGAAATTGCCGCCGAGGCTGAGCGCCCGGAAAATGTTATTGGGCTGCATTACTTTTCGCCGGTAGACAAAATGCCACTGGCAGAAGTTATTGCTCATGATAAAACCTCCGATCAGACCATTTCTACCACCGTGGAATTTGCCAAAAAACAAGGTAAAACCCCGGTAGTAGTGAAAGATGGGGCAGGGTTTTACGTTAACCGAATTCTCGCACCTTACATGAACGAAGCGGCCAGCCTTATCCTGGCAGGTGAGCCTATCGATCACATTGATAAAGCGCTCCTTAACTTTGGTTTTCCGGTAGGGCCGGTGAAGCTACTGGACGAAGTAGGCATCGATGTAGGCACTAAAATCATTCCCATCCTGATGGATGCCTTTGGCGAGCGTTTTACCGCTCCGTCAGCGTTCGATAAAGTACTGGCAGATGACCGTAAAGGTAAAAAGAATAAAAAAGGCTTTTACGACTATAGCGGTAAAAAGCCAGGCAAATCAGTTGATGAGAGTATTTACCCACTGCTGGGTGTTTCACCGGCTAAAAGCCGCAGTGAATCAGAGATTTCAGAGCGTTGCGTACTGATGATGCTTAATGAAGCTGCACGTTGCCTGGATGAAGGGGTGATCCGAAGCGCCAGAGACGGTGATATCGGCGCAATCTTCGGCATTGGTTTCCCACCTTTCCTTGGTGGACCTTTCCGTTATATGGACCAGTTAGGCGCTGCAAAAGTCGTAGAACGATTGAATTACTATGCTGATAAGGTTGACGCCAAGTTTAAACCAGCGGCCGTGCTGGAAACCATGGCAGCTGAAAACGCTACCTTTTATTAAGGTGGTGTAATAATAATGTTAAAAAATCCGGCTTAGGCCGGATTTTTTCATTATAAGCCAAATAAATGATGGTTTTATTACCAGAAAGAGGTAATATTCTGCCGCTGTAAATGTTGAACGTTTTTCCAGCAAGTCAAAAAAACCTTATAGATTAAAAGGGTGTCAATATGTTGACAGTAATTTTAGTTTGTCTGGCCAGTAGCTGTTACTTTTTTGTCGAAGCGACAAAAGCCGGACTCTCGGCAAAACAGTGGGCGTTAGTAGGGTTATTGATGGGCCCGCTGGTGTGGCCAATGTTTTCCATAAGTCGTCATGTGCGAATGAGAAAGGACTGCGGCTTTAATAACGCTTATCTACGAGCATAACAGGCATAAAAAAAGGAGCCTGAGCTCCTTTTTTGGAATTCGTGTAGAAGCTTAAATACGTACTGTGCCAGTTTTTGGCTTGTACGACTGAGTTTCAGTTGCGACTTCTTTTTTCTGAACAGGAGCTTTCTTAGCGCCTTCTTGCTTATCGGCTGCTACAGGTGCGGTTGTAGAAAGTACTAGGGCTACTGCGTATGCTTTCAACATCTTTCTTTCCTCGTTATATTCTTATATACAAAACAAACAAAACTGATTGACAATCCTCATTGTCATTCTTAGTAATGCGAACCCTATGCCAACTTTTAATATCCTTTAAAAACAAAGGTTTGCGTAACTCCTTTGCACAGCGTCAATTTTCCGTTGCCGGTAATTGTTGCCGTTCAATGCATTTATCTGCCGCTTTTCAGAATACTTAAGGTAAAAGTGTCGAAAAATTGCCTTTTAGTGATGAAATGACGCTATTTAGCACTAATTTAAATAAAAAAGGCAAAGTTATTTATAATTGTAACTACCTAATAACATAAAGGGTTTTAACCAGGATCTGTTGTATTAGGTGCTCTATATAAAGGTTGTTAGACATTTAGTAGTAAAGCGTGCTGAAACACTTATACGTTAGGACTAATCCTGTCGGAGAACGCAAAACAGGTGGCTTACAGGATAGAGTGATGAGGATGACGTTTGAGAGGTTAAGTGCCAGCGGCAATAGCTAGCACAGGCTTAGGTTGGAGAGACCTTATTGATGATTTTATGCAGTAAGCTATTTTCACGAAGTAGCTTCTCGAAGCGCTCTGCATTGAGTGGTTTACTGTAGAGGTAGCCCTGGAGCATTTCGCAGTCGTAACGGCGCAGGATGTTTAATTGCTCTTCATATTCCACGCCTTCTGCAACCACTTTCAGGCCCAGGTTATGGGCAATATTAATAATTGCAGCAGCCATATGACGGTCAACGTTACTGTTAGCAATGTCATCAATAAAAGCTTTATCAATCTTTAAGGTATTTAGCGGGAATTTCTTCAGATAAGCCAGTGAAGAATATCCGGTACCAAAATCATCCAGTGCCAGGTGAATTCCGCGATCACGCAGCCGCTGCATCATTCTGAGGCCTTCTTCTGGATTTTCCATTAGGGTACCTTCAGTAATCTCACATTCCAGGTGGAGAGGAGACAGGCCTACCTGACGAAGCACGTTTTCTATGCGGTCATCAAGATCGGGCAATTCAAACTGCTTGGCTGAGATATTCACTGCTACCCGGCCGCTGAACAGGCCTTCGCTGACCCAGCGTTTGGTATCTTCGCAGGCTTTGCGTAAAACCTGTTCGCCTATTTCGATAATCTGTCCGGTTTGTTCGGCCAGAGGAATAAACTGTCCGGGGCTTACGATGCCCTTGTTCGGATGTTCAAAGCGCACCAGCGCTTCCATGCTAACCAGCTTGCCGGTGGTGATATCCACTTTGGGTTGGTAGAAAACGGTAAATAAATTGTCTTTTATCCCCTGGCGGATGAGATTTTCGATCTGTAACTGCCTGACCGCGTTCTGGTTCATCTCACCACTGAAGAACTGATAACTGTTACCACCGTTGTTCTTGGCAAAATACATGGCCGTGTCAGCGTTTTTCAATAACTCCTGAGGTGAGGAGCCATCTTCAGGGAATAACGCTATACCAATACTGGCACCCAGCACAAACTCTTGCTTGTTAATGATAAATGGCCGTGAAAGGGTGTTTAAAATACTCTGAGCAAAGTGGGTGATAGTATGTATATCCGAGAAGTCTTCCATCAGGATACTGAATTCGTCACCGCCCAGGCGATAGCAGGTAGAATTGCTGTCGGTCATGCGCTGGATACGCTTAGCAATTTGTTTTATCAATATATCG
>JAYZXK010000019.1:0-8501 GCA_036141415.1 Pseudomonadota bacterium | reverse complement strand
ACCGCCCGGTTTCCCAGTCGATTTCAGCTTCGGTGATGTGCGAGCGCACGTGCCCTTCAAAGGCATGCAGCTCAGGCCCAATGCGAAACACATCGTAGTTATTTTTGTTATCTGCCAGCTTGTGGGCCAGGTCGGCATCCTGCTCGCCAGCAACAAAACCAATACGGATGAGCATCCGCTTGGCGGACTCTGCGTCAAGGTAATCAAATAACTTGGTGCGCATTTCCATCAGCGCTTTGGCATGAAATAACAACAAACGGCTTTCGCCCAGCCAGATCTTCCCTGTTTCCTGGTTAAAACGGAGTTTAGAGCGAAGGTCGAAACGATCGACTACTTCTTTTTCTTCCTGCGCTATTTGTTGATCTGCAATCATACTACTGTCCAACAACAGGGGGGTATGGGGGCTATCAATAGCCCATCATACCCCTTTAAGTTTAAAATTGTTAACACTTTCATTACAATATAATTTCAATTAAGCAAAATACTTACCATAACTGCAGTTTATGCTTTCGCCAGATCCGCTTTGGTTGTCTGCGGCATTAAAAACCTTGCCAGCGCCGGTAACAGGATCAATGCGCCCAACATGTTCCAGATAAACATGAACGCCAGCAATATCCCCATATCGGCCTGGAACTTAATCGGTGAGAACACCCAGGTTGCCACGGCAATACCCAGCGTAATCCCGGTAAGCACCACCACTTTGCCGGTAAACAACAAGGCATCGTAATACGCTTCAGACAGCGACAACCCATCCTGTAAGCGGGATTTCATCACCGTGAGAATATACAGTGCGTAGTCCACACCAATGCCTACACCCAGCGCGATTACCGGCAACGTGGCCACCTTTACGCCGATGTTGAGCCATACCATTAAGGCCTGACACAAAATGGAAGTCAGCATCAGTGGCAAAATGGCGCACACCACGGCCCGCCAGGAGCGGAAGGTGATAAAGGCAAGGATAATTACAGCGCTGTATACATACAGCAGCATTTGCGTATTGGCTTTCTCCACCACGATGTTGGTAGCCGCTTCAATGCCCGAGTTACCCGCCGCATTGAGGAACTGGAACTTCTCTGTGTTGTTTTCCTTAGCAAAGGTTTCCACTGTCTGTACCACTTCATTGAGGGTGTCTGACTTGTGATCCTCCAGGTAAGCAAAAATGGTCAGTAAGTCACAGTTCTGGTTAAACATTTCCCGGGGAGCGCGGGTGATGATGGCGTTTAGCATGCCCTGCGAGCGAGGAATGCCGTACCATTTAAGATTACCTTCGTTCATACCGGCATTGGCGACTTTGGCCAGCCCTGCCAATGATGAGGTAGTAACCACACCCGATAATTGACGCAATTCCTGCTCTAAGGCATCAACCGCCATCAGGGTATCGTAGTGTGCACAGGCGTACTGCTCTGTCTTAACCATAACCACATACACGTCTGAACTGGTAGCATAGTTTGCAGTCATAAAGGCGTTATCAAGATTGTAACGGGAGTCTGGCCGCAGCTCCGGCGCGCCCTGATCGGTATCACCAATTTTCACGTTGGCGCTGATCACACTGCCGCCCACACCAAGAATTACGGCTACAATAACGGTAACTGTGGCGTACTTTTTACGGGTAAATAAATCTAAAAATGCCCATAACGGATGTTTGCTATGCGCCACATCCGCTTCGTCGAGCAGCTCGGCCTTGATACTGCGTTTAGCTGCAGACTCTGACACGCCGGTATATGACAACAGCACCGGCAGTAAAATCAGGTTACTGAAGATTAATACCGCCACGCCAATACTGGCGGTAACCGCTAAGTCCTGGATCACCGGAATATCAATAACCATCAGTACCGCAAAGCCCACCGCATCGGAAATAAGCGCAGTGATACCGGCCAGGAACAACCGGCGGAAGGTATAACGCGCTGCAAGCAGTTTATGAATGCCGCGGCCAATGTCCTGCATGATACCGTTCATCTTCTGGGCGCCGTGGCTCATGCCAATAGCAAACACCAGAAACGGCACCAGGATAGAGTAAGGATCCAGCTCATAACCGAGAGTTGGCAGCAAGCCCAGTAACCACACCACGGCCACCAGTGAACAACTCACCACCAGCAGCGTACTGCGGATACAGCGGGTGTAGATAAACAGCACCACAGTGGCAATGCCGATGGTTATGGCAAAGAACACCAGTACCTGTTTAAGGCCGTCGATTAAGTCGCCCACCACCTTGGCAAAACCGGTGATATGGATCTCAATGCCGTCTTTCTGGTATTTCGCTCTGAGCTCTTCAAGCTTTGCTGAAAACGCATGGTAATCAAGTTGATTACCTTCGTGGTCCATTTCACGTAGCGGCACAAGAATAATACTCGAGGTATAATTTCCCGATACCAGCTGGCCAACCTCGCCCGAGCGTTCTACGTTTAACCGTACCTGATCCAGCGATGCCTGGGAGCCGTCGTAATCATCGGGGATCACCGGGCCGCCATCCAGCCCCTCTTCAGTAACACCGGTCCATCTTACCGAAGGTGTCCAGAGTGACTTCATAAACGGCCGCTCTACGCCGGGCATCAGAAACAGCTCGTCGTTTAACTCTCGCAGCGTTTCCAGATAATCGGCATCGAAGATTGAGCCTTCGGTATTATGCACGGCAATACGCAGCGCATTACTGGTGTCTGAAAGCTGCTTACGGTTGTCCAGAAAGTTAAGAATGTACGGATGGTTACTGGGGATCATCTTCTGAAACGCGGCGCTTAGGGTAAGCTGCGTAGACTGATACCCCAGGATCCCGGTGACTACCAGGCACAGTAAAATAATGATTGGTCTGAAATTAAAAATGGCCCGCTCCAGGATGCGCCCGGAGCTGGTGTCGAAGTCCTCTAAGTGACGAATTAACGTTTCGCCCTGAGTTTTAGACGTAGATTGTGTTGTCATTAGCGCGATCCCCCACTCACCAGATTGTCTTTACTGACCACGTGGGCACCACGCGCAGTCGAAACAGCAAAACCGTGGTCTGCCTGTATTATGTCGGTGATACCACCAAAGGGCGCCTGCCCCATCAGGGTGAAGTTTTTGGCAGCGTCCTGACTAACAAACAACTGACCGCTCTGATCGGCCAACAGCACCTGACCACTACTGGTTGTCAGACCGCTGGTCAGGGTCACTTCAGAGCCAAGCTTGACTCGTTTCCAGCGCCCCTTGCCTTTATTTTGACGCCACACGTTACCGCGCAGTCCGTAAAGAAGGCGTGTCCCATCATCCAGCAACAGGCCATCGAAGAAGCTGCCGTAATAAGGGGTATCCAGCTTGGCGAATGTGTCGCCGTTGTCAGCAGAGGTAAATACCGCGGCCTGCTCGCCTAATATGATCAGTTCATTAGCGGAGCGAACCACTTTGTAAAGGTGCTTACCCGCAGGATTAGGCAGCCTGGCAATAATTGAGTACCAGTTCTCGCCGCCGTCATTGGTAGCGTAAGCCAGGCCGTAAGCACCAATGGCCCAGCCGTTGAACTGATTGGCAAAATACACATCCAGAATGGGTTTATCCGCGCCCTCTTTAATCAGATAACCGGCATTGCGTTTTGCCCGCTCACCGCGCTCATCACCCGCGGCAATCAACGAATCGGCTTCGGCCATGGCCAACTCGGCGGCCTGATAACCGTCGAGTTGCACCTGCCAGGTATTACCGCCATCGGTGGTAGCTAAAATCACGCCGCTGTGGCCGGCCGCCCAGCCATTTAACGGATCGCTGAAAGTCACTGCAGTAAGGGTTACCGACACCGGCACTGATTTGGCCTGTGTCCAGCTGTGTCCTTCATCTTCGGATAGCAGGATAACGCCGCGTTCGCCAACCGAAACCAGCTTACTTCCGGCCCGGGCCAGGCCTAACTGTAAGGTATTAACACTGGTTTTATTTTGTTTAGCGGGGGCATTCAGAACATCCACAAGGGTAGATTCGGCTTCGTTCACAGTGGCGGCGTGAAGCGGTGCGTACCACAGCAGAAAAATGAAGAAAATTGAGGGCAAAGCAAAGCCGAACAAGCCATCTACGTTCATTCGTTTCATGATAACTATCTCTGTTACATCACGGGAATGGCCCGCTTGCGCGGGCCCGTACCTATAAAGCAAGGTGGCTAGCGTACGGCGTCAGCCGCTACTGCATCACCGGTAAAGAACGTTTCAGGCTTGGTATCCACCACAAAGAAACGTTCGCCATTGAGTGACTGAATCACACTCATGGTTTTAGCCTGCAGGTTAAATACCGTGGCGGTTTTGATTAGCACCGCGGGGACTGAAGGCACAACGAACGGAGTGACCTGGGTGGTTCTCCACAGGTTGCCTTCGGCGTCGTAGCCGTCCATCAGCAGGATCACCCAGGCGTCTTCATCGATATAATACGTCCGGGTAGGCACTGCATGACGCTTACCGTCGGCAACCTGGGCTTCGACTTCCCATACGCGGTGTTTTTCCCAGCGCACGTGTTGAGGGTTTAAGTGAAACTCAGCAATGGCTTCTTCGGCAGAAGGGGCAATAAACCCATTGTTGTTATACGGCACCAGCATTTCTTTTTTGCCTTTTAACGTCCAGCTGTAGCGGTCGATGTGACCGAGCAGACCCTGTACTTCGTCGAAGTAGTTCGCCCCTGAGGCAACAAAATCCGGCGTATCGTATGCCACAGTAGGCGCACGGCGCACACGGCGCTGACCTAACAGATACTGCCAGGCTTTACGCGGGCTGTCGGCATCGATACTGTCGCGGATAACCAGTGACTCACCGGCTTTAAACGGCGGCTCCATGGTATTGAAACGGAACATAGAATATTCCCCGTTCCAGTCATCCGCATCAGCGTCTTCATAGTATGGCGGGTACTGGAACGAAATTTCGTTACGGGTAGCCAGTGTGTGCGAGCCATCGGCATTACCCACGATATTTTTAAAGGTATATTCAATAGACGGCGCTTCCACACGTAACAGGAAGTTCCACATTACCTCATTACCGTTCTGGGGCATGGGGAACGGAATACCGCCAATACAACCTTCCAGGCTGTAGCCCTGTTCGGCAAGCGTACAGTTTTCTACATTCGCCTTAATCGCGTCGTAAACCGGCTGTGGCGCCGCTGCCGTGCGATGGGTTGGATACACGTCAAGATAAAACGTATCAGGGTACTTTTTCAGCAGTTCGATGGTACCGTCAGTCAGCTGTTCAGCATATTGCTGATAGTTACTGGCATCCACCCGATACAGCGGTTTCTCGTCTTTGAACAGCTCCAGTGGAATATCACCGGCGTGTTCACCGGCGACTTTTTCAGTCAGCCCACCGGTCCAGGCCGGGATAGAACCATCGGCGTTGCCGGCCATAGTGCCACCCAATGGGTTAAGCTCAGTGCCCAGTTTGCTGACATCAGTGCCAGCTGCAAAAGTGGCGGGAACGACGGCCAGGGTTACGGCCAGTGTCATTGCGTTACGAATTTGATTAAACATAATAATTCTCCTGTGCTCGATCGTTAGAAGGTGCGCTGTACAGACAGCGAGATGAAGTCACGATCGCCGTGGAAGTTTTCATAAGAAAGCGTGGGTACCGGTGCGTCATACTGGATCACTGATCCGGCATCGCCCAGATACTTGTTGTAAGTCATGGAGAAGCGCCACATGCGGTTGTAGTCGCCTTTTAAGCCCACACTCACGTTACCGCCGTGCTCTGAAGGAAATAACACGCCATTGACCGATGAACGCCCCTCAATGCCAAAGCCAAAGCCGATAGGCACCTGCATATCCAGCCCTGGCATGACCTGGAAGTAATCCGGCGTGAAGATAAACTGAATGGCACTGGCGTCTTTGGTGGCCAGCGGATCGAGCTGATCGGCATTGTCTGCAATATTTAACCGGCGGTTAAAGGCAAACTCTCCAATAAAGGTGGCCGCATCCCACAGGCTGTTTTCATTCAAAATGGTGATCATTGAGGCATTGAAGTGGAAGGTATCACCACGGGGGAAAGCCGAATTATCGCCGCCATCAGCGGTGGTATTGCCCGGCAGGATCACCGTATTCCCCGTGGCCACCAGTGACATGTCCTGACGCACCGACATTTCTGCTGCTACGTTGGTTTCACCCACCAGGGTACTGACACTCAGGCCATAGACTTTGATGTCTTCAGCAAAAACCTGTGCGTAGTCGCCAATACCGCCTTCCTGTACATTAATGCCGGGACGCACATAGAATTGCGGCATTTTGTCGTGGAACTGGGCGGCGTAAAAGCCAACCTCGTAATCGTTAATTTTATAGCGGGCCTGAAAACCGAACTGGCCGGAATCATCGGCGACGATGTCTTCGCTGCGGTGCACTATGGTACCGGGGCCAAGAATGACGGTTTCACCGCCCTTATCGACAAAGTCGGCAAACGCAAAATAGCTGCCCGCTGCAGGCAAACGTGACTTACGCCACTCAAACTGATAGTAGGCAGCCAGGGTCAACTTGGAGTTTACCTGCAACTGAGCAGCGAACTGACCGGTGGGACGCGCTACTTCTTTGAACTCAGACTGGGGAACCGATAACGCGCGGGCTAAATCCAGCCCGGTCATTGCTCCGGCCACCGCGTTTGAGCCAAAGAACAGACTCTCACCGTAAAGCTGGGCAAAACGACCGGCTTTGAGGTTAATTGACTTCTTACCGACGTTAAAGCCGCCGTACACAAAGGCATCCAGAATTTCGCCATACTGGCCATGCAAATCCTGAGTCTCCTCAGCAAACTCACCGGCTGGTACCGACTGCGTATTGACCAGCGCGCCATCATAGTAGCCCGGGTTATCATTGCTTTCGTGATAAACCGAGTCGTACCAGGTGGCGGCACTGATACGCATGCCGTAACGACGCTTATAACGCAAGTCAAATTCTGAAAACAGATCCAGACGACTGGAGACCAACCCTTTATCAAAGTTGAGATCACCGTCGTTGGTGTTTGCCTGCGGACCAATCGACGCGTCGGCCACATCATTTTCTACCGGTGCCACACGGAACATGGCGCTGTATTTGACGGTATTATCCCAACGAATTCGCAGGTCGCGGTTGCCCGTGTCAATGGTTGCAGCCTGAGATTGCGCTGAGGCCAGAAGGCCCAGGGCGACGGCTGCGGCGAGTGCGTTGCGAGGCAACTTATTGTTGTTTTGTTTCACCCACACTTCATTCATAGCGTTCCTCCTCGAATGTTTCACTATGCTGAGTTGCGCGACCCGGATACCTCACCTCACAGCCCGTTGCGACAGCGAACCTCTGTCACAACAAATAGGTTGGATATTGTTAAATCACGCGTTGTGAACGAAATGTATATTTGCTGTTAATTACCTTCCAATACTATTGACGGCCCTACTTGATACCTTTAAGGTATTACCAATTTTACCGAGCCGGGATCCCTGCCATGGATATTCGTCAAATCCGTTACTTTGTTGCCGTTGCTGAAGAGCGCAATATTGGCCGCGCAGCGAAGCGGTTATTTATCTCTCAGCCTCCCCTGACAAGGCAAATTCAACAGCTCGAGGATGAGCTGCAGGTAAAGCTGTTTGAGCGCACCGCCAAAGGCGTAGAGCTGACTTCAGCCGGCCAGTTATTCCTCAATGAATCACGCAATATTCTGAGTTTGATTGAGCAGGCGCAGGAGCGTACGCAACGGGCAGGCAAAGGCCAGTTGGGCCGACTCGATGTGGCCATTTTTGGCTCTGGAATTCTCAACACCATTCCGGATATTCTTAAGCGATTCAAGACCGCCTACCCGGGCGTAAATATTGTTCTGCATCAAATGAGCAAGGCAGAACAAATTGAAGCGCTGCGGCAAAAACGCATTTCGGTGGGGTTTAACCGCCTGCTCGCACCCCTGCCGGATATCGATTCCACCATGATTTTGCAGGATAAGCTGATGGTGGCCGTTCGTGATGATCACCCGCTGGCCACTAAACCCCTCATAAACCTTAAAGAGCTGGACAATGAGCCCATTGTGGTATTCCCCAAAGGCGCACGACCCAACTTTGTTGACCTGGTCTCACGGGTATTTCAGGAAGCCGGAGTGACCATGAATATTACCCAGACGGTCATTGATGCCGTCACCGGTATCGCGTTAGTTTCAGGCGGTTTTGGCTTTTGTTTGATCCCCAGTTCTGCCAGTGTGTTGCAGTTACCCGGTGTAAAATACATCCCGCTTGGCGGTTTACCGGATAACGCCACGGTGGATCTCAGTTGTATTTATTTAAAAGACGATCACTCACCACTTCTGAGCGCCTTTTTGGCTGTGGTGCACGAGTATAAAAGTCAGTTGAACAATCAAGCTTAAGATTTCACCGGCGAAAAAACTTAATCTAATGCTCATCGGATAAGCTAAAGAATTTCCGCCTCGCTCCGCTTATGTGGACTCCCCCTTTGTCAACAACATTAACCGTCAATTAAAGAATAAATGCGTGCTTATGTACGAGCTTTAACAGGGGAGCTATCCCAGGCTCTATGATATTTACGCGGACTTGTTGTCAAATCTCGATAGCGA